>CALFYB010000511.1 GCA_937952995.1 uncultured Caulobacteraceae bacterium | reverse complement strand
CATCAGACTACGAATCTGAGGGTCGGACGTTCGAATCGTTCCGGGCGCGCCAATTTTCTTCAAAATTACAACATGTTACGAGTGCCCTCGTGACCCCAACTTTGCGAGCCTGCATCCGGGGTTCCACCGGGGAGGCACGACGCACGATTAGAACGGACAGTGTTCAAAAATGTTTTTGACGCCACCAATCCAGTGAGGTGGTGCTTTTCTCGGCCTGTCTACCATAATTCGATCAAGGGTTGCGGCAGCGGTGTTGCCTTGGTTTTGGGATCTTCCCCTTCCCGGGAGGTTAAAGCCTATTAACTTGAGGAAATTGGCCAAGGCGTCGAGCCGGTATCGATTACCTTGGGAAAGATAGAGTATGTGTTCACCCCGGCTTGGTTCGGAGCGCATTTGATCCTGCAAATTGTTATTTTCCAGGACTCTTAGATCTTCGTAAGTTTTTATTTATAAGAAGAAAAATAACTATAAAGCTTCAATTTTGCCCCCAAAGATGTACCAAATTTTAGCAATCTAACTAGCGGCCCAGATGAATTCTGTTCAGCCAAGAACCCTGCTCCTAGCGAAAATCCGAACTGTCTGTTAGGCACTTGCGGCGGGCGGTGCATGATAACTTTAATTGCATCGTCGTGTTGGGGTGTTGATAAGGCCTCGCCATCATCCCCTGCGCCACAAGCGCATCTCAAAATAAGCGATGGCTTGCTCAATGACCCCACCACCCTCCGCACCCCCTGAGGCTGGCACCCAAGGGTGGGGTGGCGGGCATATTTGAAATGGTCCGCAGCCTCGCCATGGCCTCTTCTAGGCGCTTCTAGACACGGGCAGGGGTGTCTTCGGTCGTAACGGTGTAGGCAGGCCCCAGCCCTTTTCTGAGGCGCAGTATGCAGTGTTTGGAGGGCTTCACCACCGTCCTGCGACTTAGTGCTGGAATATAGAGACCCAGCGATGCCCGCCGACGGGCAAGGGAGCGCCCTGGCACTGAATGACCTGCGTGTTTTGCCCTCAGGACAAAATAGCCATTAAGGCATGCCTCAATGCCTCGATCCCTCATATTTTATGATGTTGGTTTACTACTGCCCTATTCCCAAGGATCAATTCCGAGGAGCTTGCGACCGAGGGGGTTGAGGTCCGCAACAGGATAGTGGGCTTTCTCAAAGCCCCGGGGGTCACCGGGGAATGGCTCTCCGATAGGGTGAGTCTGTTCCTGCCAAAGTCGAATGCGCTCGTTGCGCAGGCGCTCATTGCTATAGTCTGCTGGAAACATGGAGATATACTGGGCCATCCGCACAGAATTGTCCGATATGTTTGGGCGTACACCGTGTGGCAGCAGCGATTCAAAAATCAGCAAATCGCCGGGTTCCATGTCAATATTGATGACCCGATGGCCTGTAACATCTGGTTTGAATGGGTCTGAGCCCGCGGGTTGATGGTCCGTCCAAGTGTCTATCTGCGCGAAGATGCTCGGTACACCTTGAAATCCGCCAATTTCCCCACCCTGCTTTTTCAGTGACAGGACGCCTTGAACAGACACAGGCAAGGGTCGCTCAGCCGGATTGACATCGAGATGGATGAAGCCTTCGGTCCGACCACTTTCCTTAGCCTTTAAGTTGGGCGGCGAGAGGTTGGCCCGATCAATCGCAACCCATAAGGCTTCATTGTCCCAAATATCGACAAAGGCATCATATACTGGCGGAAATTGGCGTGTGTCCCACAGACTCTGATGATTATAGACCTCAATCATGCCCGTGTTGTTGAGCTCTTTCATCTTGTGATCACGCCGTTGGGGCCTGTACCACGTCGACGAATCCTGGGGATCCATCTCCTCGAACTCCCACATCATAGCAATGACTGGATCGAGCATAGACTGCGGCACCAACCCGCGCAGTACGACATAGCCTTGGGTCGTCCAGTGCTCCCAATCTGCCTCGCTTAAGACGCGTAAGGGTAGCTTTTTTTGAATATCCTTGAGGCGGATATCTATGCCACGCACACCGGGATGATTACCATGGCCGTCAGAACCTGCATTGGCCGATTGGACGTAAGGTGCGAATTGAGCGTCAGACATGGGAACCTTAACTCCGGTCACTAAGAATCTGCCCTGATCCTGCCACACACATCCGGCCAAGACCCGCCCACAGAATTGCAAGTTTCGATATTATTACGGCATAGTTTGCAAGTTTAAGGCCTCACCAGGCTCATTCATCGGGGTCAATTCGGGCCGTTCGCCAAACCGGTGGAGCTTTCGGAAGGCACTGGGGCGGTTGCCTTTCAGCCGTAAAAAATGACGGTTGAAAAGGGCCATGTTCGAGTAGCCCACCTCAGCCGCAATCGTTGCTATGGCGGTGCTTTCATGGATCAGCATAGAGCAGGCCCGGCCTATCCTCAGACGAATTACATAGTCGATAACCGTCATCCGCGCCTGTCGGCGGAAAATACGTTGTAGGGCGGGCGG
>CALFYB010000510.1 GCA_937952995.1 uncultured Caulobacteraceae bacterium | reverse complement strand
TCTCAGTAACAGTTTTATCCACCTCAACACCTCTGTATTTGTAGTGTCTTTTCTTAACAATGTTGCCAGCAGCATCTCTCACCTCAGGATAAAGAACTAAGTCTTTATCATCTTCTAAAATTTGATTAACAAATTTGTCAACAGCAGCATTTGACAATTGATAATATACACCAGTATCAGCAATATCTGCCACTGTACCAATATCTTCAGAAGAAATTATTCTAGCTGCGTCTTCAAATAAGTTAATGTTAGCCTTCTCATATAATCCTCTAATGAATTCTAGAATAGAATCCCACCAAGACTGTACCATGTTTCTAACATCTTCCTTAGCAAGCTCAGGAAAAGATTCTGTAACAGCTCCATCATTTAACATGATTTGAGCAATCAATTTATCTACAGCTTCCTTCTTTATCTTTCTAACATTAGGCTTTCCATCAGCTAACTGATATGCCTTATTATCTTTATATTTATCAAATGTCTCTTTGTATATTTTAAACCCACCTATTTTAGAAATAAGAGTTGTAACTAATTGAGGATTAGTTTGTTCTAAGATGGCTGTAGACATGTGAATAACTTCTTCAGTTAACGCAACACCTTCTTGTCCTTCAGTGTCTCCGGGACGTCACCGTTGACGATGCGCTGCGCTAAGCCTTCGACAATCGCGGTCTTGCCGACGCCGGGCTCGCCGATCAGCACGGGATTGTTCTTGGTGCGGCGCGACAGGACCTGGATCGTGCGGCGAATTTCCTCATCGCGGCCAATCACGGGGTCGAGCTTGCCGTCCCGCGCCGCTTGGGTCAGGTCGCGGGCATAGCGGTTGAGGGCGTCATAACCCTCCTCGGCCGAGGCCGTGTCGGCGGTGCGGCCCTTGCGGATGGCATTGGCGGCCGTGTCGATGGAGGACGGGGTGACACCCGCCTTCTTCAAGACGCCGGAAACATCACCGCCATCCTTGGCCAGCGCCGACAACAGGCGCTCGGTTGTGACGAAGGCATCGCCGCCCGCCTTTGCCGCCTCTTCCGCCGTGGCAAAGACCCGCGCGGTCTCGGCCTTCATATAGAGCTGTCCAGAGCCGCCCTCGACCTTGGGCATCTTGTTGAGCAGGGCCTCTGTCTCTTGGATGACCTGATCAGCCTTGCCGCCCGCTTGGGTAATCAAGGTGCGCGACAGCCCGTCCTTCTCTTCCAGCAAGACCTTAAGCAGGTGCTCCGGTGACAAGTGCTGGTGGCGACGAGCCATAGCCAAGCTTTGAGCCGATTGGATGGCCTGTTTGGCGCGGTCGGAATAGAGATCGATATTCATAGGACTCCCCGTGTTCGGCAGACAATCAGGACAACCCGCTCAGCGGCATCATCCCGATCACTCCACCGCATGTAGGTGTGACTTTTCGAGCACACAAGGGGTGCGACACTCTGTTCAACCCGAAGTCACAACCCTCGGCGCGGGACTATGGCCCCATTGCACTGGCGTGACATTGAGATTATCGCCCAAGGAATAGTCGACCCCGTCGAACGGATTGAATTTGAGCCCGACCATGACCCCAAGGCCCCTACCCGATCCTCAAGCCCTCGCGACCGCCGTCGCCGCCGGTGAGAGAGCCGCTCTGGCGCGGGCCATCACCTTGGTCGAGAGCAACCGCATGGACCATCAGGTGCTGGCCCGGCAAATGCTGGAGATCCTCATGCCCCTGACGGGCAAGGCCCAGCGCGTCGGGATCACTGGCGTGCCAGGGGCTGGCAAATCGACCACCATCGAGGCTCTGGGCGGTAATCTTACAGCAGCAGGGCACAAGGTCGCCGTGCTGGCCGTGGACCCGTCGAGCGGCCGGACCGGCGGTTCGATCCTCGGCGACAAGACCCGGATGGAGCAGCTCAGCGTCGATCCAAATGCCTTCATCCGCCCCTCTCCGTCGAGCGGCGCTCTGGGCGGGGTGGCGCGCAAGACCCGCGAGGCCATGCTGCTATGCGAGGCGGCAGGCTTTGACGTGATCATTGTCGAGACCGTGGGCGTCGGCCAGTCCGAGACCGTGGTCGCCGAGATGGTCGATTTCTTCCTCGCCCTGCTGATCCCGGGCGGCGGCGACGAACTTCAAGGTATCAAGAAGGGCCTGATCGAGATCGCCGACATGATCGTGATCAACAAGGCCGATATTGACCCGCCCCTGGCTGAGCGATCAGCCAGCGACTATCGCGCCGCCCTGCATATCCTGACGCCCGCCTCCAGCGACTGGACCCCTCCAGTTATCACCGCCTCAGGTCGAAACAATGAGGGGCTGGAAAAGCTCTGGCAGCAGATCCTGCGTCACCGCGACATCATGGAGGCCAATGGCGAGCGAGCCGCACGCCGCGCCGATCAGAACGCGCGCTGGATGTGGGCCATGGTCCGCGAGCGGCTCGACCAGATGTTCCGCAACGCGCCGGGGGTCAGCGCCATCTCTGACAGCCTCGAAGAGGCCGTGCGGGCTGGACAGGTGCCCGCGTCTTTAGCCGCCGACCGTTTGCTGGCGGCGTTCGAGACGCGGGACTAGGTGCCTAGACCGCCGCTTTCGCCTTACGGACGCGCGGCTTCGCAGCAGGTTTGGGCTTCGCGGGCACGATTTCGGCTTCGGCAGTGATCACTGAGGTGGGCACCTCAACCGAAATCTCGGGCTCGGATACAGGAGCGGCCTCAAGGACAGGCTCCGGCGCAACGACCGTCTTGGCCATGATGGCTTCAAGATGGGTATGACGCGTCAACTGGCTCATCCACCAGAACGCCGCCCCGACGCTCGCTGCACTGTAATAGGCGAGGAAAAACGGGGTCGAAAGGCCGATCGGGGTGGTCAAAAGGGTTTGGGGATCAAATCGGGCAGAAGGCTCACCCGACAGCTTATCTAGCTGGCTCATAACCGCTGTCTCCGTGTCACGGCCCCGCCATCACGGCGCAGGCCTTTATTGTGCGGCGCAATATATCACGGAGTTTTCGCTTCGCACCTGCAAAATAAACCGGTTAGGTGAGCGGCCAGACCCTTGCCTCGCCGCCGGGTTCGCCCAGCGCCTCGACCACCCATCCCGCCGCCTGCCTCAACGGGTCCGCCAAGTCCGCTGGCGCATTCAAGATCACCAACGCGCACCCATTCATTCGCATGGGGGTCGTGAGGGGCCGCAATCGCGCCTCTACGATGAGGGTCGGAGGCAGAGCAACCTGCTCAAGGCGGCGCAAAAAGCCGTCAAAGGTCTCAAGATCCTTGAGCGGCGTCCAGACCATCACCACCGCACCGGGGTTTCGCTTAATGATCGCGAGGGCCGCCGCCGCAGCCCGATCATAGTCGTCGGCCCGCTCAAAGGGCGGATCGATCAGGGCCAGCACTGGGCCAGACGGCGGCGTACGCTGGGCGGCCATGACATAGCCGTCATCCATCAGGGCGGTGACCTTGGCCTTTGCCCCCTTCAGGGTCTGTTCCAGCAGCGCGAAATCATCGGGGCGCAGTTCGCAGACCATATAGTGATCGCCGGGCCTGAGCGCCTCGACCACCAGACGCGGCGAGCCGGGATACAGCCGCAGGCCCTTGCCGCCATTCAGCTTTTCCACGGCTTGGACGAGAGACTGATAGACCTCCGGCACCTTGGGCAGGGCCATCAGCCGACCAATACCCGCCTGTGCCTCGCCCGACTTGCGCGCCATCTCTGAGCCCAGATCATAGGCACCGGCACCACCATGGGTGTCGATCACCGTGACCGGGGCCTTGGCCTTGGTCATTTGCGCCAGAACGGCCAGCACAGCGGCGTGCTTGACCAGATCCGCGAAATTTCCGGCGTGAAAGGCGTGGCGATAGTTCAAGGACGTCTCCGCAGGCTGATAGGCCGTCGCGGACCTTCTATAGGCACATGGGCCGATGGTGAAATGGCATCTTTCAGCACGGCGTCGGTCGCGGTAGGTATGGACCATGCCAACATCCGCCCGCCCACCCGGTTCCAATGGCCCTATCGCGTCCGCCGCAGTGTTCGGCTGCGTCCTGATGCTGCTGGCGGCCTGCTCAGCCAAGCCG
>CALFYB010000509.1 GCA_937952995.1 uncultured Caulobacteraceae bacterium | reverse complement strand
CTGATCACCGCTAACTCAACTCCAACAAAGACAAGACTTGAGGGAGTGAGCATCATGAGCGCATGGAATTTTGCTGACGTTTGGGAAGCCATTGCCGCCAAGACCCCGAACCGTCCTGCCCTCGTGCAAGGCGAGCGGGTGGTGACTTGGGCCGGTTTCAACCAGCATGCCGACGCTCTTGCCCGCGCCTTTTTGGCCGCAGGCATGGGCCATCAGGCCAAGGTTGCGGCCTTCCTCTATAATGGTCCGGAATATCTCGAAACCTACTTTGCCGCCTTCAAGGCCGGCATGGCTCCGGTCAATACCAACTACCGCTACGGTGCCGAGGAGCTCTATTATCTGTTCGACAATGCCGACGCTGAGGCCGTGGTGTTCCATGCCTCGTTCGCCCCCGTGCTCGAAGAGATCCGGGACCGACTGAGCAAGGTGAAACTCTGGGTCTGCGCGCCGGAGGCAGGCTATCCCGTGCCAAGCTGGGCCAAAGACTATCAAGCTCTGACCGAACAGGCCGGAGCCCGCGCCGTCGGGCCATGGGGCCGCAGCGGCGATGACCTGCTCCTGCTCTATACCGGCGGGACCACCGGCATGCCCAAGGGCGTGATGTGGCGTCAGGATGACCTGTTCAATGTTCTGGGCGCAGGCGGCAATGCCAACCTAGAGGTCCCGCCGCTCGAACGGGTCGAGGATGCTGCCGACCGACTGACCGATCCTGACGAGCCCTCGCCTTTCCGCCAACTGGTCGCCTGCCCGCTAATGCATGGCACCGGCCAGTTCTCGGCCTTTATCACCCTGAATATGGGCGGTAGCGTCGCCTCCCTGCCGTCGCGCAAGTTCGATCCGGTTGAGCTTTGGAACGAGGTCGAGCGGCTAAAGGCTTCGACCGTGGTCATTGTCGGTCCAGCCTTTGCCTCGCCAATGCTTGATTGCCTCAATGCCAATCCCGGCCGCTGGGACCTTTCGAGCGTTAATCTGATCTCGTCCTCTGGGGCGGTTTGGAGCCAAGAGAACAAGCAGGGGCTCCTGGCCCATATTCCAGGGGCCATGCTCTATGACAGCCTTGGATCGTCTGAGGCCGTCGGTCTGGGCGGATCCACCTCAGCGGCGGGTGCAGAGGTTCAGACCGCCCGCTTTGTACTTGGCCCCACGGTCGCAGTGTTCACCGAAGAGGGAAAGCGGGTCGTCCCCGGTTCCGGAGAACGCGGCCTCGTCGCCGTCACCGGCTTCATTCCCATCGGCTATTACAAGGACCCTGAAAAGTCGGCCAAGACGTTCCGAATTTTTGAGGGCGAACGCTGGTCGGTCCCAGGCGATTTCGCCGAAGTCGAGGCCGATGGCGAACTAAAGCTGCTGGGCCGGGGCTCACAAGTGATCAATACCGGCGGCGAGAAGGTGTTCCCCGAAGAGGTCGAAGAGGCGCTGAAAAAACATCCCACCGTCTCCGATGCTGTCGTGGTCGGTGTGCCCGATGCCCGCTTTGGCGAGCGGATTTGCGCCGTGGTCGATATTAAGCCCGGCCATGAGGCCCCAAGCCTCGCCGTCCTTGCCGCCCATGTCCGCAGCCATCTGGCCGACTATAAGGCTCCGCGAGAGCTGGTCTTGGCACCGATCATCCGTGCCGCAAATGGCAAGGTGGACGTGAAGGGTATTCGCCAACATGCGTTACAGGCCTTGGGTCTAACCCCCAGTTGATCCAAGGCAAGGCCATTCTCGCGGGACGATTTCAACGGCATTTGGTTGTTACTTAAACGATTTGTAACGGTGATTTTTTGCACGAATAATGCGATTTGTTGGGAACAGGCCCTCTCAGGATCAAACTCAGCATGAAATCTTTGTTACTCGGTGCCGCCGCCGCGAGCGTCCTGCTCTCTGCAGGCTTTATGGCAAACGCCCAGACCGTCGCGGTCAACACACCCGCGGCTAGCTTAGCTGCTCCTAAAATGGGAACCTGGGGCTTTGACCTTTCTGGTCGTGATATCGCCACGACACCGGGCGACAATTTCTTCAAATTCGCCAATGGCACGTGGGACCAGCGCACGGAAATCCCTGCAGATCGGTCGCGCTTCGGCGTCTTTGATGGGCTGGGCGAACTGTCTAATGCCCGCAGCCGCAAGGTGATCGAGACGGCCGCTGCGACGGTCAACGCCACCGGCGAAACCCAGAAGGTTGGCGACCTCTACAAGGCCTTTATGGACGAGGGAAAGATTGAGGCGCTCGATGCCAAGCCGCTCGCCCCCTATCTGACCAGCATCAAGGCCGCCAAGACCCGCACCCAAATGGCCAGCCTGATGGGCAAGTCGTCCAAGGGTTTTGGCTCCGCCTTTTTCGGGGCCTATATCGGCCAAGAGGCGAAGGATCCGAACCGGTATGCCGTCTATCTGGCGCAAGGTGGCCTCGGCCTTCCCGACCGCGACTATTATCTGACCGCCCAGTTTGCTGAGAAAAAGGCCAAATATCAGGCCTATGTCGCCGCGCAGCTCAAGGCCATCGGCTGGACCAACCCAGATGCCAACGCCGCCGCCATCGTGGCCATGGAAACGGAAATCGCCAAGGTCAGCTGGAGCAAGATCGAACAGCGTGATCCGGTGGCCTCCTACAGCCCCATGTCCATCGCTGACCTGACCAAGCTCGCTCCCGGCTTCCCGTGGGGTGCCTATCTGGAAGCCAATGGCCTGTCTAAGGTCAGCACGGTGATCGTCAGCGAGAAGAGCGCCTTCCCCAAGATCGCCAAGATCTTTGCCGATGCTCCCATCGCCACCCTACAGGCTTGGATGGCATTCCAAGTCACTGACGAGGCCTCGCCCTATCTGTCTTCGCGCTTCGTCAATGCGTCCTTTGATTTCCGCGGCAAGACCCTGTCTGGCCAACCGGAAATCCGTCCTCGCTGGAAGCGTGCCGTTGGCACCATCGACCGGACCTTGGGCGAAGCGGTCGGCAAGCTCTATATCGACGCCTATTTCCCAGCCCAATCTAAGACCATCATGATGGGGCTTGTGGGCGATCTTCGCACCGCCATGAAGGCGCGCATCGAACGCTTGGCCTGGATGAGCCCCGAAACTAAGACCAAGGCGCTTGAGAAGCTCTCGACCTTCACCGTGAAGATCGCCTATCCGGACACGTGGCGCGACTATTCGGCCCTGACCATCAAGTCTGATGATCTCGTCGGCAATATCGCCCGCGCGGCGGCTTACCGCTGGGACTTTGACTTGGCGCGCCTAAACGGGCCTGTTGATCGCAGCGAGTGGGGCATGACCCCCCAGACGGTCAACGCCTACTACAACCCGCAAATGAACGAGATCGTGTTCCCTGCGGCCATATTACAGTCACCCTTCTTCGATCCAGACGCAGACCCAGCCATCAACTATGGCGGCATCGGCGGCGTCATTGGTCATGAGATCACCCACGGCTTTGACGATCAGGGTCGCCAGTTCGCTGCCGATGGTTCGCTGAATGATTGGTGGCAAACCTCTGACGCGACCAAGTTTAAGGTGCAGACGGACCGTCTGGACGGCCAGTATTCCGCGTTTGAGCCCTTGCCGGGCGCTAAGGTTAAAGGCCAGCTGACCATGGGCGAGAACATCGCCGATCTTGGCGGTTTGCTGATGGCGCTGGATGCTTACAAGCTCTCGCTCAAGGGCCAGCCTTCGCCGATCATCGACGGCCTGACCGGCGAGCAGCGGGTGTTCCTCGGCTGGGCCCAGGTCTGGCGTGCCAAGAGCCGCGACGACGCCCTGCGCCAGCAGATTGCCAGCGACCCCCATTCACCGCCCTTCTACCGGGTCAATGGCGTGGTTCGGAACATTGATGCTTGGTACGAGGCCTTTGGCGTGAAGCCGGGTGATGCCCTCTATGTGGCCCCCGAAAATCGCGTCCGCATCTGGTAAGATCAATCGGTCGGCGCTGCGAATTGCTGCGCCGACCGACGCCCCTCAATGTCAGTTTTATTTTTATACAAAGCGTCAAAATTTTAGCCCCAGCGCCACGCAAGGCCCTAAATGAAATGAGCCCGCTGCGGGGGATATCGCAGCGGGCTCATGATTTTTTATTTTAAGAGGGCGTTTCCTCCCCGAAACGCCGGGAGACCAAGGTTTCTCGTGACCCATGTGTCTCTCGCAAGGTCAGGAAAAGGCATATTCATCCCCGAGTCAACGACTTCGTCACAGTTTTGCCATGGAGTCGGAAAGAATTTTGACGATAGCGGCATATTTTTATCGTCGGCGTCAAAAAGCCCTTAATTGGCAGGTCTAATGGCCCATAACAGCCTGAACAAGCGCATCTGCGGCGGGACAGGTGGCCTCAAACACATAGTCTGGCCGGGTCACGGTCATTGGTCCGACGCCTGATTCTGCCAAGGCGCTCGACAGATCAAAAAGATCGCGGCTTGAAACCAGCAGACCGTTAGCCCGGCGCGCGGCACCGCGGCCAACAAAGACCTCACTCGCCTCTTGCGCCGTCTGATCCTGCTCGGCAGGCCAGATCACGGTCGCCAGCCCGCGTGCGCGAGACTTGGCCTCGACAACGCTCAACAACCGGCGGACCAGTCCCAGCTGAGCCGAGGTCCAAGAGGCGGTCAGGGAGGCTGCGAGTTGGGCTTGGCTCTTGAGGATCACACCATCGCTGATGATCTTCAGACTGTTGGCCGCCAAGGTCGCGCCGGTCGTGGTAATATCCACCACAAGCTCCGCCGCCCCTGTCGCCGGGGCCCACTCGGTCGCGCCGCTGGATTCCACGATCCGATAGTCGGCAATACCGTGTTTGGCAAAGAAGGCGCGGGTCTGGCTCATATATTTGGTCGCCACCCGCAACCGCCGTCCAGTCCGCGCCAAATAGGCCGCCGCGACCTCATCAAGATCGGCCATGACGTCGACATCGATCCAACTCTGCGGCGCGGCCACAATCAGATCGGCCCGGCCAAAGCCTAGAGCCCGAAGCAGCATGACCCGGCTATCCAGATCCTCGCCGCGTTCCCGCAGCAGATCCTCGCCGGTCAGCCCCAGATGGACCTCGCCATCATCCACCGCCGACGCAATGTCAGAGGCCGACAACAGTTGCACCTGCGCGCCGGGAAGGCCAGCAATCGCCGCCCGATAGCCCCGCGCGCCGCCGACGGCTTCTAGCTTAAAACCGCACTCAGCCAGCCAAGCTTCAGCCTGTTCCTTCAACCGCCCCTTGGACGGGAAGGCAATGGTCAGGGGATTGGTCGATAGATCATCCATCACGCCGCTCCTGCTGCTGAACCATCAAAGGCGCGCCAAGGCCGGACCATGCAGCCCACCGCCCCGACCGACGGATCAACCTTGGCCCCGAGCCGTGCCAAAAGCGCATCATAGCGCCCGCCGCCCGCCACCGGATGTTCCGCCCCCAGCGCCGCGCTGGTGACCTCGAATAGAACGCCATCATAATAGCCAAAGGCACGGCCAAACGCGGTCGAGAGGCTCATGCGCTCGGGCGCGATACCCGCCGCCATCAAGCCATCCAGACGGGCCTGCCAAGCCTTGAGGGGAACATCGAGCGAGGCTCCACCTTCTCGGGCGAGGGCGGCGACCTGATCCAAGGCCCGCTGGGGCTGATCGTCGATGGCGAGAAACCTATGAATGAGATCGGCCTGTGCAGCGCTCAGGCGAGGGGCAGACGCCGCCTCCGCCCGTTCGGACAGGCGATGGACGATCTCGGCGGCAGAGCGTCCGCCCACCGGCTGAATGCCCGCCAGACCCCAAAACTCTTCGAGGACGGCCGAGGCCTCAGCCTCAGGCAATCCTGCCAACAGACCGGCCAGACGATCCCCAGCGCGCGGGGCCTGCTCGCCCGCCTGCGCCCGCGCCAACTCAGCGCGAAGGACACGCGGGCGCGTAAAGGCCCGGTCAAGACGTGCCGCCAAGGCTTCTGGCAGGGCCATAGCGCCGATAAAGGCTGAAAACAGGGCCACATCGCCCAGACGCATGGAAAGGTCCGTGCGCCCGCCCGCTAGGCTTGCCCGCCAAGCGACCGTTGCCACCTCAACATCGGCTCCGACCGGGTCGCGGGCCTCAAAGGCTTCGATACCGATCTGCAGGAACTCTTCGGCGCGGTCCGTGCCCTTGGGCGCAACCCGAAAGGCCTTGCCTTCGTAGACATAACGGCCAGACGCTGCCCCTGACGCGCCATGCGCGCGGGCAACGGGGATGGTAAAGTCCGGACGCAAGCAGGCTTCCGCCCCGCCCTCGCCCTGTACGATAAACAGCCGCGCCCGCATGGCCTCTCCGGCCAGATCCAGAAGCTGGTTCAGGGGCTGGATAACCGGCGCATCGATCGACGTCGCACCTAGCCCCGTAAAGGGTGCGCGGATAGCGGCGAGGACCTTGGGCGGAACCGTTGGCTCAAGCTGCATGATCAGCCCTCCACAATGCGGCGAATGACACTGACCAGCTCAGCCCGAGGCACAGTGACCTGACCCGGACGGCCTTCGCGCCATTCCTTATTGTCGGTGACGCCCTGCGCCATCTGACGACCCAGATCCAGATCCTTGACCGTCACGGTTCCGGCGGTGATCTCATCACCGCCCAGAATGACCACAGCGGGCGACATGCGCCGATCCGCATATTTCATCTGCGCCTTCATGCCCGAACCGCCCAGATAGACCTCTGAGGCGATACCGGCAGCGCGAAGCTCTCCGACCACGGCGAAATAGTCACCGAGCGCATTTTGATCAAAGACCAAGACCACCACTGGCCCACGCGCTTCGCTGGCCTGAGCCTGCCCGGCTGCGCGTAAAGCCGCAGCCAGACGCGAGACCCCGAAGGAAAAGCCGGTTGCAGGGGTCCGCTCGCCGGTAAACCGCGCGACCAGATCATCATAACGACCCCCGCCGCCGATGGAGCCAAAGCGCAGGGCCTCGCCCTTTTCGCCGAGGGTTTCGATCAATAGTTCGGCCTCAAAGACCGGGCCGGTGTAATATTCCAAGCCGCGCACGATGGA
>CALFYB010000508.1 GCA_937952995.1 uncultured Caulobacteraceae bacterium | reverse complement strand
TCAGTTCGGCCTGGGTCATGCCCGGGGCCGAGACGGCATAGGACAGGATCGGCGCGGAATCCATCTCGATCCGCTGGATGATCGGAGACTCTATTTCACGGGGCAAAATAGCTCTGGTCTGATCAACCTTTGAGCGGACCTCATCGGTCTTTTTCTGCAGGTCCTGACCCAACTCGAAAAAGACCATTGTCGTCGATACGCCCTGAACCACAGACGAGCGGATGCCACGAACATTGGACAGCCCAGCCAAGGCATTTTCGATCGGCCGAGTGATCTGGTTTTCCATCTCCGCAGGCGCGGCACCGCTCTGGACCACCGAAATGGCGACGGCGGGGAAGTTCACATCGGGATATTGCTTGATCGGCAACATTCCATAGGAGAACAGGCCCGCAATAGTCAGGGCGATAAAGACCACCGCAACCGGGATGGGGTTGCGAATAGACCAGGTGGATACGCGGAGCTGCGCCATTAGCGGAGACTCACCGTGGTGGTCTCAACATAGGGCTTGATCACATCGCCGCTCATCACGAACGAGCCTGCGCCCTTGACCACCGTTGCGCCAACTGCCGGACCTTCGAGCAGCTCAACATAGCCGCCGCTGCGTTGTCCGGCCTTGATCTTGACCTGTTGGACCCTGTTGCCTTCACCGACCACCATCACAGAGGCCCCTTCAGCATCAAAACGGATCGCCGCTTCGGGAACCACCGTCGCCTTGCGGGTCGCACTGTTGAAGGCCGCCTGAGCGTAGCCGCCGGGACGAAGGTCGTTGGACACAGGCAGAAGGACGCGGATACGGCCCAGACGAGACTGGGCGTCAATGCGCGGACTGATCAGACGCACCTTGCCCTGAACAATCTTGCCCGAAGGCAGGGTCACTTCAGCCCCATCGCCAACTTGGACCGTCGATAGGCTGCGCTCTGGCACTTCGGCGTCCAGTTCCACCAGATTGTCCCGGGCAATACGGAAATAGGTGCCGCCGCCGGAGATGTCACCCGGGCGCACGGTGCGCTCCAGCACCCGACCACCGACCGGCGCGCGAATGGTCATCCGCGCCTGACGGGTCTTGAAATCATGCAAGATAGCGGTTTGAGCCGCCAAAGCGGCCCGGCTGCTTTCCGCTTGGAACTGACGTTGCTGGAGCTGTTCTTCGGACACGACGCCTTGGCCTTGAAGGCCAACAACGCGGTCGGATTGGAGCTGAGATTGGCGGGCCGCGACGGCCTGCTGCGCCACGAGCGCCGTCTGTTGCTCGATTTGAGCTTGGATCAGAGTGTCGTCCAGTTGAACCAAGGGCTGACCGGCAGACACCACCGCGCCCTCTTCGACCAGCACCCGGGCAACGCGGAAACCAGCCAGTTCAGATCCTACCGCTGCCTCTTCGCGCGACACCAAAACCCCGCTGGCCACCAGACCGCCCGTCAAATCGCGGCTTTCAACCTTAGTCACCCGTACCGAGCGCATATCCGCAGGTGCCGTTGCCGCCCCCTCGATCTTGGTCTTACCCGCCGAGCCCTTGCCGCAGGCTGAGAGGCCAAAGGCAGAAATGGCCAAGGCCAGAAAAACCGCCGATGTACGGGCGGTCAGGAGGGGGGATCGGGTCATGGGCAGAGGTCTCATCGTGAGGAACCAGCGGTTTCAGGCGTGGATGGCCAGCCGCCGCCCAAGGCCTTAAAGGCCTGAACGGAGCGCTGCAGGGCGGTAACTTGAGCGGCGGTCATGGCTGAGCGGCTCCCTCGCCAGGCGCGCTCGGCGTCCATGGCAGAGGCCAGATCGATCAGACCGGCAGCATATTTCTTTTCGGCGGCCAGATAAGCGGTTCGCCCGCTGGCCTCACCGGCGGCGAGCAGACGCACGCGCACGCGATCAGCAGCCAGACGGGCCAAGGTATTTTCAGTCTCACCAAAGGCAGTCTGAACGGTCTTTTGATAACCAATCGCCGCCTGCTTGGTGCGGGCGTTCTGGACCTTAATCTGCTGAACCAAACGCGGCAGGTCGAGGATCGGGACAGACATCCCGGCGCTTAAGGACCAAAATGAGGTGGTCGAGCCATATTTCGCCGTCTGGGCATCAGACCAGCCTGCTCCGGGCAGGAGCGTAAAGGTCGGGAACAGGGCAAGGCGGCTTAATGTGCGCTGACCCATCGAGGATCGCAGACGCGCCTCAGATTCGCGCACATCCGGACGGCGCTGCAGCAGGCTGCTCGGAACGGTGACCGGAAACTCTGGAACGGTGCCAAGGGCAGAGGTTAGGACCACAGCGGAGGTCGGCTCGCTGCCCCTGCCGACCAGAACCAAAAGGCTGCGTTTGGCGGCCTGAAGCTCGGCCCGCAGGCGTGCCTGCTCGGCCTTAGCTTGGCTGAGATCGGCATTGACCCGCTCAGCGTCAGAACTGGAAACTAGGCCGCGCTCAGCCTTGGTGACCGCCATCGCGTAGAGCGCGCCTTGAATACGAACGGTTTCATCGGCATCGGCCAGTTGAATGTCGAGGCCGCGGACCTGAAAGACCTGCTGGGCGACATTGGCGGCCAGACTGGCGCGCGCGCCTTCGACTTCGAACCGTGCAGCGGACAAATCAGCATCGGCCTTGCCCCGCGCGGCGTGACGCCGACCAAAGAGGTCAATTTCCCAACTGACATCAAAGCTCGCCCCTGCGGTCTTGGTCTCGCCCGCTGTGGATATAAAGGGTGAGCCACCGCTCAACTGATCCGTATCAGACTTGCCCGTCTGACCTCGAAGATTGCCTTGAGGATTATAACTAAAGAGGGCCGACGTCCGCAGGGCTCGCGCCTCAGCCAGACGCGACTGGGCCAACTGCGCATCGGGGGCAGAGATCAGGGCCTGTGTCACCAAGCCTTCGAGTTCGGCGTCACCATAAAGCGTCCACCAAGCGTCAATCGCGGCGGGATCCACAGCGCTACTCGCGTCTGCGCTCTCATAACCGGCTGGAAGTGTTCCTGCCGCAGGAAGGGTTGCGCACCCTCCAAGCAACGGTAGGGTCACAGCCATTATCAAAACCAGAGGCTTCATCATACTACCTGTCAGCCGGTCCAACCGCAGGACCTAGGGCCAATTGCAACAAAGGCAATGGCTGTAATCTCGCACATGCGAAATGCGAAGGATAAACACAAGTGTTTACCAACCCATAAAGGCCCCCAGCCCCCTACCCCGGCTTCGCCGGTACTTCCCCCAGAGGGGGAAGATCTGCTCATCTTGGATCTTCCCCCTCTGGGGGAAGTGGCGCGAAGCGACGAAGGGGGTCTTGTTTTAAGGAAGTCCCCCTCACCCAACCCTCTCCCCCAAAGGGGCGAGGGCTTATCCGTTCTTAGCCCTCTCCCCGAGGGAGAGGGTTGGGTGAGGGCCTTGTTTGCGCGACAAAGAAATTCCGATAGGTTGCCGAAATCAACCCACTGGAGATAGAGCGCCATGAGCCCTGACAGGAACCATAACCGGCTTGGATCAATTGCCCTCGCAGCCGGGTTGATGTTCAGCACAGCGGTCGTGGCGGGCCCCACCGTGGTGCCTATTCAGGCCGCAAAACTCTCCGACCATATCCGCATCCTGTCGTCTGATGAGTTCGAAGGCCGTGGTCCTGCGACCGAGGGCGAGAAGAAGTCGGTTGCCTACATTACCCAACAGTTCAAGGCCCTCGGCCTACAGCCCGGTGGCAAGGACGGCAGCTGGACCCAGCCGGTCAAGCTCAACCGATTCACCATTACCCGTCCCGTCACCGCGCAACTAAACCTCAACGGCTGGACCCGGCCCATGGTTGATGGCACCGATCTGGTGCTTGGCTCGCGCCACGCGGCCGAGCGGGTTCATATCGACAAGGCCCCGCTGGTCTTTGTTGGCTATGGCGTCAAGGCACCGGAACGAGGCTGGGACGACTTTAAGGGCGTCGATCTGCACGGCAAGATCATGGTGGTTCTGGTCAATGACCCTGACTTTGAAACGCCTAAGCCCGGAGCCTTTGATGGCAAGGCCATGACCTATTATGGCCGCTGGACCTACAAGTTCGAAGAGGCTGCGCGGCAAGGGGCGCTCGGCGTTCTGGTCGTCCACGAGACGGCAGCGGCAGGCTATGGCTGGGCGACGGTCAAGAGTTCGTGGTCCGCTGATCAGTTCGACATCCTGCATGACGACCCCAACGCGACGGCTCCGATGGAGGGCTGGATTCAGCGCGACGTGGTGGTCGACATGATGCGCATGGCCGGACTGGACTTTGCCCAATTGAAGGAACAGGCCAAGACGGCGGACTTCAAGCCCGTCACCCTAGGCAATGTCACCTTGAGCAGTGATTTCGCCATGAAGGCCGAAACCATCACCAGCTACAATGTCGCCGCCCGCCTGCCCGGCAAGGTCAAGCCGGACCAGACCGTGCTCTATACCGCCCATTGGGACCATCTGGGCCGGGGCCTGCCCGACGCCAATGGCGACGACATCTATAATGGCGCGCTCGACAATGCGTCCGGCGTTGCAGGTTTGATAGAGTTAGCGCGCGTCTATAAGGCCGCGCCACCGACCCGCCGTTCGGTGCTGTTTGTCGCTGTAACTGCGGAAGAAAAGGGCCTGTTGGGTTCGGACTTCTACGGGGCCAATCCGCTGGCACCGCTTTCGACCACCGTGGTCAACCTGAACATGGATGGCCTGCCGTTGAATGGCAAAACCCATGATGTGGTGGTGGTCGGCGCGGGCAAGGGCACCATTGAGGATGATCTGGCCAGGGCCGCGAAGGCGCAAGGCCGGGTCATCGCCCTCGATCCCGTACCCGAGGCGGGCCATTACTATCGCTCTGACCACTTCTCGCTCGCCAAACGCGGCGTTCCTGCCCTGCATGCCGGAGCCGGTGAAGACCTGATCAAGGGCGGCGAAAAAGCCGGTATGGCGGCGCGAAATGACTATCTCGCTAAGCGCTATCACCAGCCTGACGACGAATGGCAGGCCGGATGGGACTATTCCGGCGCGATCCAAGACTTAGAACTTCTCTACACCCTCGGCCACGACCTCGCCGACAGCAGCCGTTGGCCCGAATGGAAGGCTGGTGCCGAGTTCAAAGCCATCCGAGACGCGACGGCTAAGGATCGGCGGTAGGGGAACGTGAAGGTGAGCGGGTGAGGGCCTTCCTTGTTTTTATTAAAACAAGACCCCCTACCCCGGCTTCGCCGGTACTTCCCCCAAGGGGGGAAGATTTGAAACGCCAAGATCTTCTCCCCTTACTTCCGTGTTCCCCGCGAAGGCGGGGACCCAGACCCATGAACACAGCTTGGAAGCGGCCCGCGGTCCATATTCTTAGAGGACGCTGCGGAGGGTAAAGAGAGGCCCCCTCTCCCAACCCTCTCCCCCTCAAGGGGGGAAAGGGCCTTGTTTATTGACACCCATTTGACTCCCACTGACACGCTGCTAGGCTTAGCTTAACAACGATAAGTCACGATTAGGGAGACGATCTCATGGGCGCGCAATTGCCTAAGGTTTGCATCATTGGAGCGGGCTGCTCCGGGTTCACCACGGCCAAGCGTCTGAAGGATAACCATATTCCTTACGACTGCTTTGAGATGTCCGACGATATCGGCGGCAACTGGTACTATAAGAACCCGAATGGCCACTCCGCCTGCTATGAGAGCCTGCACATCGACACCTCCAAATGGCGCCTGGCCTTTGAGGACTATCCTGTGCCGTCCGACTGGCCGGACTTTCCGCACCACGCCCAGCTCTTGGGCTATTTCAAAGACTATGTGAACCATTTCGGCCTGCGCGAGACCATCACCTTCAACACGGCGGTGACCAAGGCCGAGCGCGGCGCAGACGGTCTTTGGGACGTGACCCTGTCGACCGGCGAGACCCGCCGCTATGACGTGCTGATCGTCTGCAATGGCCACCATTGGGACCCGCGCACACCGGAATATCCGGGCAAGTTCGACGGCGTCGCCTTCCACGCCCACGCCTATTGCGATCCTTTCGATCCTTACGACATGCGCGGCAAGAACGTCGTGGTGGTCGGCATGGGCAATTCGGCCATGGATATTGCCTCAGAGCTGTCTCAGCGGCCGATTGCCAAGACCCTTTGGGTCGCCGCACGGCGCGGGGTCTGGGTCCTGCCGAAATATATGAACGGACGGCCTGCCGATAAGGCCGCCATGCCGTCATGGATGCCGCGCAAGCTGGGCCAGAACCTTGCCCGCAAGGCGATCAAGAAGGCCATCGGCAATATGGAAGACTATGGCCTGCCCAAGCCCGACCATGAGCCCCTTGAGGCCCACCCCTCGGTATCAGGCGAGTTCCTGACCCGAGCCGGATGCGGCGACATCAAGTTCAAGCCCAACATCAAGGCCTTCGAGGGCCACAATGTCCGCTTCGAGGACGACAGCGTCGAGCATGTGGACGCCATCGTCTATGCCACCGGCTATAAGATCAGCTTCCCGTTCTTCACCGACCCGGCCTTCAAGACCGACGCCGACAACCGCCTACCGCTGTTCAAGCGCATGGTGCCCGCAGGGACGTCGAACCTTTTCTATATGGGTCTGGCCCAGCCCCTGCCGACGCTGGTCAATTTCGCGGAGCAGCAGGCCAAGCTGCTGGCCCTCTATCTGACCGGCCAGTACCATCTGCCCTCCGCCGCCGAACAGGCCAGCGTCACAGCCAAGGACGAGGAGTTCTATCTCGGCGGCTACTACGCCTCGGCGCGTCACACCATCCAGGTCGATTTCAATCACTATTGCGCCGACCTGATCAAGGAGATCGACAAGGGCAAGGCCCGTGCCAAGGCGGCAGGAAACCGCTTGCCGGTCGCCGCCAAGGCCGATCTGGTCGAGGCTTAAGGCTCGCCGAGCCTCGTCCTTTTAAAGGGAAAGGACGGGGCCGACCTATCCCCGCGCGTGGTGGTCCTGTTCGGCCAAGAACCGGACCGCCTCGAGCGCGGCCATGCAGCCCATCCCTGCAGCGGTAACGGCTTGGCGGTAGATG
>CALFYB010000507.1 GCA_937952995.1 uncultured Caulobacteraceae bacterium | reverse complement strand
GGGTGAGCGCCGCGCCGGAACCGAAGGCCAACCGGCTTGGCTGGTGCGGGCCTATTGGAACCCGCTCGCCCGATTGATTTTCTTGGGCCCACTCTTGATGGCCTTGGGCGGGGCGGTCTCCCTGTCCGATCGCCGCCTTCGCTTTGCCGCCCCGCGCCGCGCCGTTGAAGGTTCTGTTCGCCCGGTGCCTGCCGAATGAAACGCCTTGGCCTCGCCGGTTTGATCTTGGCCGCAGCCTTGACTATGGGCGCGGCAGCCGACCCGGCCGAGCGCCTGCCCGATCCGGCCATGGAGGCGCGTGCTAAGGCGCTGTTTCCACAGATCCGCTGCATGGTCTGCCAAAATGAGTCGATCGACGATAGCCAAGCCGATCTGGCTGTCGACCTTCGCAAGATTGTGCGCGAAGAGGTGGCGGCAGGGCGGACTGACGCCGAGGTTCGGACCTATCTGGTTCAGCGCTACGGCGAATATGTCATGCTCAAGCCCGCCTTTAGCCTGACCAATGCTGCGCTTTGGGTAACACCCTTTGCCATCGTGTTTCTGGGGCTGATCGCGCTTTTTATGCGCAAGAGATCGTCGCCAGATCAGGCCCACGAGATCGCCTCTACGGACCTGACCCCCGAGGAACAGGCGCTTTTGCGAAAATTGCAGGCGTCAGAGGCCGAATGACACGGTTGTGCCTCAGTTGCGCCACAAGAATCTCCTGACGAATGACACAAAGGTAACTTGAGACCATTGGCGCAAACGGGCATTCGCTCTTAAGCTGAAGAGCGGAGGGCTCGATCCAAGCCTTGGAGTCGAGAACGAGGAAGATTGAACATGGTTGATAAGAAGCGCGGATATATTTTGGGTGCCGTGGCTGGGGTAGGTTTGACCTTGGCAGCCATGGTCGGAACCGGCTTGGCCTTTCCGCCTGCCGCCGCTCAGTCCGGCGAAGTAAAGCTTTACAAAGCCTCTGGCGCGCCCGTTTTTGCGCCGCCTCCCGGTGCGCCTCTGTCCTTTGCCGATATTTTTGACAAGGTGGCCCCGGCTGTCGTGTCGATTGATGTGACCTCTAAGGTCGAGCCTCAGATGAAGGGCCGCCCTGGCCTTCGTATGATCCCGGTGCCTCCCGGTGCTGAAGGCTTCCCCTTCTCCGTGCCCGGCGCGCCTCAGCAGGGTGAGGGCGAGGATGGACCCGATGATGGGTCTCAGCAGGCCCCCGGTGCCCGTCCGACCCAATCGGCCGGTTCAGGCTTCTTCATTTCGGCTGACGGCTACATCGTCACCAACAATCACGTCGTCGAGAATGCCGCCGAGATCAAGGTGGTGCTCAAGGATGAGCGCGAACTGAAGGCCACCATTGTCGGCCGCGACGAGGCTACCGATCTGGCCGTCCTCAAGGTCGAGGGCAAGGATTTCGCCTTTGTGAATTTCGAAAAGTCCGCCAAGCCTCGCGTCGGTGACTGGGTCATTGCGGTCGGCAATCCGTTTGGTCTAGGCGGTACGGCGACCTCGGGCATCGTGTCAGCCTTTGGCCGTGAACTGGGCGAGACCTTCGTCGATTACATCCAGCTCGACGCGCCGATCAATCGCGGCAATTCGGGTGGCCCGACCTTTGACATCTATGGCCGCGTGATCGGCGTCAATACCGCGATCTTCTCGCCCTCGGGCGGCTCTGTCGGCATTGGCTTTGCGATCCCTGCCGATATTGCCGACACGGTGACCAAGCAACTGATCAAGTCTGGCAAGGTGTCACGCGGCTATATGGGCGCAGTGATCCAGAACTTTGACGCTGAAATGGCTGCGGCTCAGGGCATTAATGTCCGTAAGGGCGCCATTGTCGCTGAAGTGGTTCCTGGCGGTCCAGCCGACAAAGCCGGTGTCCAACCTGGAGACGTGGTGTTGAGCGTCAATGGTAAGTCCGTGACCTCCTCCTCGGAAATGACCCGCGAAGTGGCTAAGACCGTGGCAGGCAATACGATGAGCCTGAGCATCCTGCGTGAGGGCAAGCCCAAGACCATTGAGGTTAAGGCTGGCGTCCGTCCGTCCGAGGCTCAATTGAACGGCAAGGCCCCAAGCGCTGACACCGAGACCGCCCCAGATGCGCCCAAGTCCAAGCGTCCAGCGGTTCTGGGAATGTCGCTTGGTGCCTTGGATGACGCAGCGCGCAGTCGCTTCAAGGTTCCAGAAACGGTCCGTGGGGTTCTTGTTGAAGGGGTTAATCAGACCTCTGATGCAGGTCTCAAGGGTCTGAAGACCGGCGACGTGCTCGTGCGGGTGGCCGACAAGGCTGTCTCAACGCCTCAGGATGTCGTGGCCGCTGTCGATGGGGCCAAGGCTTCGGGCCGCGAAAGCGTCCTGCTGCTGGTCTATCGTGACGGTCGTACCCTGTTCGTCTTGGTCAAGATGGCCAAGTGATCCGAGGGCTGGCCAGGGGCAACTCTGGCCAGCCTGTCGATCCTGCCGGGGGGCTCATGCGCGTTCTAATCGTTGAAGATGACGTTGAGGCTGCCGGGGCGATGGCTCGTGGCCTGTCCGAAGCGGGCATAGAGACCGTCCATGCCGCTGATGGCGTGCTCGGTTTAGCGGCGGCTCAGGCGGGCGGGTTTCACGTCCTCGTCGTTGACCGCATGATGCCGAACATGGACGGCCTGACCTTGGTCGAGACCCTGCGCCGCGAGGGAGACCAGACGCCGGTCCTGTTCTTGTCAGCCCTCGGTGAGATCGATGACCGGGTGGCCGGGCTCAAGGCCGGCGGCGATGACTATCTGGTCAAGCCCTACGCCTTTGCCGAACTTTCCGCGCGCGTCGAGGCTCTCGCCCGGCGGCGGGAAACCGGGTCTGTTCAGACCATGATCAAGGTCGGTGATCTGGAAATGGACCTGATCGGCCGAGTGGTTCATCGGCAGGGCAAGGCGATTGACCTTCAGCCCCGCGAATTCCAACTGCTCGAATATCTCATGCGGCATGCCGGTCAGTCGGTGACCCGAACCATGCTGCTGGAGAAGGTCTGGGAATATCATTTCGATCCGCAGACCAATGTCATCGATGTCCATATTTCACGTCTGCGGGCCAAGATCGATAAGGGCTTTGACCACCCCATGCTGCAAACCGTGCGCGGTGCAGGCTATCGGCTGGAGGCCTAAGGCTCGTGGCGATTGGCCTACCACGGGTCTTTCGCACGACCCCCTTTCGGTTGACCCTGCTGTTTCTGATGGTCTTCGCTGCGGCGGCCAGCATCTTTCTGGGCTATATCTATGTCGTCACGGCTGGGGAAGTGACGAGCCGCGCCGATCAGGCCATCACCCAAGAGATCCAGTCCCTAACCGGCGTCTATCGCCAAGGCGGGGTCAAGGCGCTGAACCGGTCGATGGTCGAGCGCGCCGTCGGGGATCGCCCCTTCCTCTATCTGCTTCGGGACAAGACCGGCCAAAAGATTACCGGAACCCTTGAAACCTCGCCGGTTGAACGGTTCACAGGGTCGCCCAAAAGCGTCAATTTTAAGGTCACGGACACGGATCCCGACGGCGCGGAGGTGCGCCATTCGGCGAGAGGTCAGCAGGTTCAGCTTGCAGGTGGCGAAACCCTCTTTGTTGGCTCAGATGTCAGTGGGGCCGAATCCTTTGTGCTCAAGATCCTGCGCGCCATCTGGGGCGCGGGGGCTCTGGTCATCCTGCTCGGCCTCGCGGGCGGGATCCTGATCAGCCGCAATGTCAATGAGACCATGGCGGGCCTCAATCGCGTGGTCATTGCAGTGCGAGGCGGCGATATTGCAGCGCGGGCTAAGCTGCGTGGCGTCAATGATGAGTTTGACGAGCTGGCTTCAGGCCT
>CALFYB010000506.1 GCA_937952995.1 uncultured Caulobacteraceae bacterium | reverse complement strand
AAAGGGGGAAGATTTACCGTTCTTAGATCTTCCCCCTTTGGGGGAAGTACCGGCGTAGCCGGGGTAGGGGGCTCTACCGCTCCAAAGGTGACACCCGCGTCAACTTTTTTAAGCAATCCGAACCAATAGGACTTGCTCAGCCCCTTAGCGCGGGTCAATTTGCAGCCACCCTGTTGGATAAGAGAAGGCCGCGCGTCATGGACCGTTACGATTACATCATCATCGGCGCTGGCTCTGCGGGCTGTGTGCTGGCCAATCGCCTGACGGCCGATGGCAAGACCACGGTTCTGCTGCTGGAGGCCGGGGGCAAAGACAATTCGATCCTCGTCAAGATGCCAGCCGGGGTCGGGTCTCTGATCAAGGACAAGAACGCCTATAATTGGGGCTTCTGGACCGAAAGCGAACCCCACCTAGAGGATCGCAAGCTCTGGTGGCCGCGCGGCAAGGGCTGGGGTGGGTCATCCTCGATCAATGGCATGATCTATATTCGCGGCCATGCGCGGGACTATGACCAGTGGCGTCAGATGGGTCTGAGCGGCTGGTCCTATGCCGAGGTGCTGCCCTATTTCAAGCGCTCCGAAACGCTGGACACGGGCGGAGACGACTATCACGGCGGTGAGGGGCCTCTGTTTGTCTCCCATGCCTCGACGCCAAACCCGATCTATTCGACCTTCATTAAGGCCGGTGAGCAGGCTGGCTATAAGGTCACGGCTGATTTCAACGGCTATCAGCAAGAAGGCTTTGGCCCCTATCAGCTGACCATCAAGGATGGTGCGCGCTGGAGTGCGGCTAAGGGTTATCTGCATCCTATCAAGGACATAAGGCGTAATCTTACGACGCAAATTGATGCGCGGACGACCCGTATCCTGATCGAAGATGGCCGCGCTGTCGGTGTTGAATATGCTCAGGGCAAGAAAGCCAAGCGGACCAGCGTCTATGCCAAGTCGGAGGTTCTGCTCTGCGCTGGGGCCGTTCAGTCGCCGCACATCTTGCAACTGTCCGGCATTGGTGACCCCGAAGCCTTGGCCAAGGTCGGTATGCCGGTTGTTCATGCCCTGCCGGGTGTTGGCAAGAACTTGCAAGACCACCTCGACGTCATTGTCTCTTGGGAATGTACCCAGCCCATCACTGCCTCTAGTTTCAATAAGGGCCTGAATAAGCTGGCCACCGGCATCAACTATCTGCTGCGCGGGCAAGGTCCGGGGCGTCAGAATTTCCTAGAATCCGGGGCCTTCTTGAAGTCTCGCCCAGATCTCGACCGCCCAGATCTGCAACTCCACTTCCTGATCGCCATCATGAAGGAGCACGGCAAGGTCATCATCGAGAAGGACGGTTTCTCGGCTCACATCTGCCAATTGCGCCCCGAAAGTCGCGGTGAGGTGAAGCTAAAGTCCTTGGACCCGTTTGATGATCCCGCCATCTTGGCCAACTATCTCGCCACCGACGAGGACCGCCGAGCCTTGCGTGAAGGGGTGCGGATGATCCGTGCGGTCGTAGCCCAATCTGCGTTCGACGACCTTCGTGGTGCTGAGTACCAACCGGGCGCTGACGTGCAGACCGATGAGCAATTGGATGCTTGGATCCGCCAAACGGCTGAAACCATCTATCATCCGGTCGGTACGTGCCGGATGGGCCCCGCTGGAGACGAGATGGCGGTGGTTGATGAGACCCTCTGTGTCCATGGCCTCAAGGGTCTGCGCGTTGTCGATGCTTCGGTCATGCCGACCTTGGTTGGGGGCAATACCAATGCTCCGACCATTATGATCGCCGAAAAGGCCGCAGACATGATCTTGGGCCGCGCCCCGCTCGCGCCTGATGATGCGCCGGTTTATGAGGGAACGGCGGCCTAAAACAAGGCCCTCACCTAGGCCCTCTCCCTCAGGGAGAGGGCCTAAGAAAGAAGGGGTAAGCCCTCGCCCCCTTGGGGGAGAGGGTTGGGTGAGGGGGCATTCGCCGCCCTCACAGTCTAACCTAAATTCTAACGAACGACGGCGTGGGCGCTGAGATAGGCGTCCACCGCTTGAGCACATTCGCGGCCTTCGCGGATGGCCCAGACCACCAGAGACTGTCCCCGACGCATGTCGCCGCAAGCGAAGATGCGCTCTTGTGACGTGCGGTGGTCCTTGATCTCGGCCTTCACGGCTCCGCGAGGGCCAATCTCGACGCCGGACTGGGCAAGCAGGCCTTCGGTGCGGGGACCGAGGAAGCCCATGGCCAGCAAGACCATATCGGCCTTGATCTGGAAGGTGCTGCCGGGAACCTCTTGCATCGACATCTGGCCGTTGGCACCCGCCGCCCATTCGGCACGGACACACTCGATAGCCTCGACCTTGCCGTTGGAGCCGATGACGCGCTTGGTCAGGACCGAGAAGTCGCGCTCGCAGCCCTCTTCTTGCGACGAGGAGGTGCGCATTTTCAGCGGCCAGTCGGGCCAGGTCATGGCCTTGTTCTCGCGTGCGGGCGGCTGCGGCATGACCTCAAGCTGGGTCACAGCCACGGCACCTTGACGGTTGGAGGTGCCGATACAGTCTGAACCGGTGTCGCCGCCGCCGATGACCACAATGTGCTTGCCCTTGGCCGACAGGGTACCCTTCGGCGCAGCAACGCTTTCGTCATCACCCGCAACCCGGCGGTTTTGTTGGCCTAGGAAGTCCATTGCGAAGTGGACGCCCTCTAGCTCACGGCCAGGAACTTCAAGGTCGCGCGGCCACTCTGCACCGCCCGCCAGAACCAGCAGGTCATAATCGTCAAGCAACCGTTGGACCGAGATGTCGACACCGACCTCGATGCCGGTGCGGAAGATCACGCCTTCGCCCTGCATCTGGGTGACGCGGCGGTCGATCAGGTGCTTTTCCATCTTGAAGTCGGGAATGCCATAGCGCAGCAGGCCGCCGACCCGGTCGTTCTTTTCAAACACGGTGGGGTTATGGCCCATCCGCGCCAGCTCCTGGGCGCAGGCCAGACCCGCAGGGCCAGAGCCGACCACGGCGATGCGCTTGCCGGTGCCGCGCTCGGACAGCTGCGGCTTGATCCAGCCTTCGCTCCATCCCCGGTCGACGATCTCGCACTCGATGGTCTTGATGGTGACCGGCGTGTCCTGAATGTTCAGGGTGCAGGCCGCCTCGCACGGGGCAGGGCAGACCCGTCCCGTAAACTCTGGGAAGTTGTTGGTGGAGTGCAGGGTCTCCAGCGCCTTGGCCCAGTCCTCCCGATAGACCAGATCGTTCCAGTCGGGGATCAGGTTGTTGACCGGGCAACCGGTGTGACAGAACGGAATGCCGCAATCCATGCAGCGCGAGGCCTGCTGACCGATTTCGGTCGGGGCCAGAGGCTGTACGAACTCCTGCCACGTCTTCAAACGGTCCTGCGGTGCCTCGTAGGAACGGTCGCGGCGGCTGATCTCTAGAAACCCTGTGGGCTTACCCATGATCTTGTCTCTCTCGAACGAACGGGACTATTCGGCGGCGACGGCAGCGGCCAAGGCGGCCTGCTGGTCCATCAAGGCCCGGCGGTAGTCTTTTGGCATGACCTTGACGAACTGAGTAACCGAAGTCTCCCAGGTGTCGAGGATGTGGCGGGCGCGGGCGCTGCCGGTGTGCTCTAGGTGCTGTTCGATCAACCGGCGCAGGCGCTCATTGTCGAACCGCAGCATATCGGCCAAGCCATTGTCGTTGGCGCTGTCTTCAAGGCTTGAGGCCTCCAGAGGCTCCAGATCGACCATGGCCTTGTTGCACAGGGCCTCAAAACTGCCTTCCGGGTTATAGACATAGGCCACGCCGCCGGACATACCCGCCGCGAAGTTGCGGCCGGTATCGCCGAGAACGACATTATCGTCGCCGCCGGAGACCGGAAAATGGATCGCATCGAGACACTTCAGGAGGTAGTCCGGCAAACGGCAAAGGACGATAAACCGCTCAAACTTTCGGTGATTCAAAAAGGCAAACTTCATCAGATCCTGGTCAAACGGATGCCGCCACCAACCGCACCGGATGCCCGCAAGCCGGACCAGGGTCCCGGTGCCGATGCGATGCCGATGATGCAACAGCAGAACCGCCGGTTTGAGGAGATGGGCGGTGTGATGAAGGAAATGCGCAGACGGTTGGAGCAGCAGCAGAAGCAGATCGACGGGCTTGAGAAGAAACTGCGTGAACTCGAATCGCAGGAGGGCGACCCGCGCCGCAAAAATGACCGCCCTGCTGAGGACAATCCGGATGCACCTCG
>CALFYB010000505.1 GCA_937952995.1 uncultured Caulobacteraceae bacterium | reverse complement strand
CGGCAGCTGCCGCCCTGACAGTTTTTCGGGGGTTGGCTTCCCGCGGGGGAGGCGACTAGGAGATGAAAGACCGCGGGTCCCTGACCGCGCCGCTTCCCTTCGATCCGGACACTCCGACATGCAGCATCATCGCCTCGGCCGCAGCGCCATCTACGTCTCCAAGATCTGCATGGGGACGATGACCTTCGGCTCGCAGGCCGACGAGGCGATGGCGCATCGCGTCCTCGACCAGTCGCTCGAGGCCGGGATCAACTTCTTCGACACCGCCGAGAACTACCCGGTGCCGCCGAAGGAAGAGTGGGCCGGCACCTGCGAGGAAATCGTCGGCCGCTGGATGAAGACCAAGGACCGCGACGCCATCATCATGGCGACCAAGGTGTCAGGCCCGAGCCACACATGGTTCAAATCCCCCAAGCGCGCAGGCATGACCACGCTGGACCGGCACAACATCACCAAGGCCGTCGAAGACAGCCTGCGGCGCCTGCAGACCGACTACATCGACCTCTACCAGACCCACTGGCCAGACCATGGCACGCCCTATGAAGAGACGATGGAAACGCTCGACGAGCTTGTCCGCGCGGGCAAGGTGCGCATCCTTGGCTGTTCAAACGAAACCAGCTGGGGCCTGATGAAGTCCATTCAGGCGTCCGAGCGCTTGGGTGCCGCGCGCTACCAGACCATCCAGAACAATTTCAGCATGAACAACCGCCGCTTCGAAGACGAACTGGCGCAGGTCTGCCGTCAGGAAGGCGTCAGCCTGATCCCCTACTCCCCCCTCGCGGGCGGCGTGCTGTCCGGCAAGTACAACAATGGGGCCCGCCCCGACGGTGCGCGCTTCTCCAACTATCTCAATATCGGTGGGCGTCAGGCGGCCATGGCCAAGCGGTTCGTCAACGACAAGACCCTGGCCTCGACCGAGCGGTTCATGGCCATCGCCGCCGAGGCCGGCATGGCCCCGGTGACCCTGGCCACGGCCTGGAGCAAGCAACATGACTTTGTCGCCTCGACCATTGTTGGCGTCACCCACACAGATCAACTCGCCGAAATCTTTGCTGCAGCGGACATGCTGCTCAGCGCTGAGGTGATGAAGGCGATCAATAGCGTGTCCAAGGAAATCATGTACCCAATGGGCTAGGCTTTAGCCCGATAATTAGCCTCTAGATTGCTTCGCTTAAATAGCCCGCGAAGCAATCTAGAGCTTTAACCCTTGCAGTCCCTAATCTTCCATGTCGGCCTTGATCGACGAGCGGGCCGTCCAAAAGGCTATGCTGGCGATCACACCCAAACTGGCCGAGATCAGCAAGGCCCAGCGCACACCCTCGCCCTTACCCATGCCCAGACTGATGGCGCAAAAATCGCTCAAAACCCCTACGGCTAAGGGGCCAAGCCCCAATCCGATCAGATTGACCACAAACAGCAAAACCGCCGACGCTGTGGCGCGGGTACGGACCGGCGAAATGCTCTGAGCCGTTGCATAGATCGGACCGTACCAAAATGATGCCACCAGCGTTGCCAAGGACAGTATGCTAAGCGCCAAAACTGCGTTTGACACGGTGATAGCCAGCCAAAAGATCGGGATAGCGAGTACCGCGCCAATGGCGGGAACAGCCATCCAGTTTCGTATATCCTTCTTGCCCAAGCGATCAGAAACCTGGCCGCCGAGAAATGCCCCCAA
>CALFYB010000504.1 GCA_937952995.1 uncultured Caulobacteraceae bacterium | reverse complement strand
AAGCGGCATCCTTTTCTTGCTTTTTTTTGAGCAAGAAAAGATAAAGCGGATAGCGGGATTAAGCTCCCAGAATATATTTAGGAAGCAATCATTTCGTTGAATAAATCGTCTAAATAGTCCATTTGTTTATGACCACTTTTCCGAATTTGTTTGGCGATGAAATACAATAAAAACCAAACACAAACCATTAGTGCCATCACTACTAAATCCATAGTTACGGGATTTTTAAGTACATAATTAGAATATGCGATTCCTGAAAAAATCAAAAAAATTCCAGCCACCATAAAGTGTAGAAACATGAAGAATGTCCATAGGGTAGGGTCAGGTCCAAACAAGCCACGGATATGAGTTTCGGTTTCGGTTTTTTTCTCTAATTCAATATGTAAATGAGGAGAATAATAGTTTTTTTGAGCGCCTTTTATGTTGAGCCAAATATGGTATCCTCTAATTTTTACAAAGTAATCATTGGATTTTATTTCAGTGTATTTTGCAAATTTAGCACGCAAAGCATCAATGTTTTGAGGAACATCTTTGTAAAATCGTAAACGGAGTCTTATTTCATTATCAGTATCCATAAAAGTAAATTTTTGGTAATAAATTGGCACAATTTTGCTAATATACCAAAAAAATTGATATTCATGCTTTTAAACACTACCTTTGCAGGCCGAAACTGCACCGCAGTATTCGAGAAAAATAAATATTTGAATTTATATTATGAATAACATTGTTGCGATAGTAGGAAGACCTAATGTGGGGAAATCAACCCTCTTTAATAGGCTGATACAAAGAAGAGAAGCTATTGTAGATTCAGTATCTGGGGTGACCCGAGATAGAAACTATGGTAAAAGCGAGTGGAACGGAAAAGAGTTTTCTGTGATTGATACCGGTGGATATGTGCGTGGATCGGATGACGTTTTTGAAGGTGAAATTCGCAAACAAGTAGAATTGGCTATCGATGAAGCCGATGTCATTAACATGGCAATAGTAAGCTGGCTCTATCGCCAGACCTTTGTAGTGATCTCCGCCATGTTGGGTCTCGCGGAGTGAGTCGGGCTTGGTCAGCGCGGGATGCCACTCGCCTTTGACAAGGATGAGGGCCTCGGTGAGCGGGACGACCTTGGAAGGGCGCAGGCGTTGCCAGATGCCGTTGCGTCCGCACATCTCCTCGATCTCGCGGATGACGACGGGCAGGGCGGGGGTCGTCTCGACTTCGGGTAGCGTCAACTGGTCTAGGGCCAACTGCACCGGTTCACGGGTGAACAGCGAAGCAGCCAGCCGACGGGCGGCCTCCTGGGGGTCCTTCGCCCGGTGCATGAGGGCCAGGAAGGCCGGCCAGTCGAGCGCTTCCCCGCGCTTGAGCTGCAAAGGCTTGGCCTCGCCGAGGCGCGGTGAGTCGCCGGACCAAAGCGCGAAGCCCTTTTCGTCGAGCCCCCGGCGGCCAGCGCGACCGAACATCTGCAGCAGTTCGTCTGGGCGCACTTCGCGTTCGGCGTGGTCCGTCGCGTAACGACGGTCCGTGACGAGCACCGATCGCAGCGAGAAGTTGATGCCCGCCGCTAGTCCGGTGGTGGCGACGACCACCTTGAGCCGGCCAGACTTCGCCCAAGGCTCGATCAGCAGGCTGCGCTGTTCGTAGGTCAGGCCGCTGTGGTGGAGGCCAACCCCTTGGCGGAGTAGGCGATAGAGGTCTTCGCCGGCCATCTCTCGTTGGGCGGGGGACAGTTGCGGCCCGTTGCCCATGGGCAGGCCATGGGCGATATCGCGGGCGATCTGTTCGGCTGCCCGTCGGCGTGGGGCAAAGACCAGGATGGGGCCGAGGTCGGCCAAGATGCCCTTGATGACCGCTCGGGCGATGGGACTACGAACCCCCTCCGGCTCCTTGGTCTCCAGGGCGTCCAGCCAGACCTCCTCCAGCGGGACCGGGCGTTTGTGTTCTTCGACCAAGGTCACCGTACGTCCCAGGGAACGGAGCCATTCGGCCGTGGCCTTGGGGTTGGCGATGCTCCCGCTCAGCAGGAGCAACTGGGTCTCCTTGGGGGCGAGGGCTAGGACCGTCTCATAGGCCGCCCCGCGGCGGAGGTCCGCGATCATCTGGTATTCATCCACCACCAACAGGTCAGGGTGCTGGCCCTCGAGGAAGCGGTGGCGTTGGGTTTCGAGTGTGGCCACGACGACCGGGGCCCCGAGGTTCTCGCTCAGGTCACCGGTCGCAATGCCGACGTCCCAGCCTTCGGCCTGCCATTCGGCCCGCTTGTCGTTGGCTAGGGCGCGGGTCGGGACGGTGTAGACCGCTTGCCCCTTGTGGCCGGACTCGACCAGCAGCTCGAAGACATGGGTCTTCCCGGCGCCGGTGGGGGCTTGCACAACCACGTCCTCCCCCCGCCGGAGCGCGGCCAAGGCCACCTGTTGCCAGTGGTCGGGGAGGATGAGCCGTTGGTCCGCCATGTCAGGATTTCAGCAAACCTTGATTGAACTTGGACGCAAGCCGGAGGGCGTTTGCGGTTGCGACAAAAGCGGGGGCCGTGCTACGACCAAGGTCGCATGGCCATAAGCAACGATCTCGCCCGCGGGCTTAAGAAAGTCGACCAGGACCTCGCGTTCATGATGGGGTGCTTTGTCGAGGTGCTCGAGCAGCTCGACCATAAGGACCTCGCCGGCACGTTGCCGTGGATGGGCAAGCGCAAGCT
>CALFYB010000503.1 GCA_937952995.1 uncultured Caulobacteraceae bacterium | reverse complement strand
TAATGGGTTGCTTCGCTGCGCTCGCAATGACGCGGGTAACAAAAAAGGCCCTCACCCAACCCTCTCCCTCAGGGAGAGGGCTAAGAATGTTCAAGCCCTCGCCCCCTTGGGGGAGAGGGTTGGGTGAGGGGGTCATCCACGGGCCCCTCAAAACTTTGGATGAAAATCCCGAGGCGACCAGCCGAAATCTGCAGCTGCGGGCTCGCTATCAAACACGAGGTCCTCTGCCATGCGCTCACCCATCGCGGATGTCGCACCGGGTAGCAGGGGGGAGGCGAGGGTTAGGCCTAGACGCCAGAGCGGTAAGGGCACCGACAGGATCAGGGGCTTACGACCCAGACCGGCAAAGACGCGCTCAGTCATGGCCCGGTAGGTCAAGGTTTCCCCACCGGGCAGATCATAGGCCCGGTTGACGGCAGCGGGGCTCGCGGCCGCATCAAGCGCGGCGCGAGCCAGATCTTGCCCGTGGACAGGCTGGCGACGGCCAAGCCCTTGACCGGCAATGGGCAAGACCCCGAACCGGCGGATCAGGCCTGCCAGACGGCTGATATTTCGGTCCTGACCCTCGGCATAGATCAGGGTCGGCCGCAGTAGGGTCCAGCCAATATTGCGCGCCTCGCAAAAGGCGATCACGGCCTCTTCGGCTCGGCGCAGCCGCTCAGCCACCGCACGCTCGCCCGCATGGTTGGACGCGGTCTTGGTAAACCGGCTGGTCGAGGAAAAGGCCACCAGACGGGTCATCCCCCGCGCGGCGAGCGCCTCTAGGGCCTGAGGCAAGACCCAAAGGGAGGCCGTGCAGATGACCACCGAAAGGTCCGGCAATTGGTTTTGCAAATCGGGTGCCGCCAGATCGGCCGTGACCCAATTGGCTGTCCCCGCTTTTCGTCCAAGACCCAATGCTGACAGGCCCCTATCCGCAGCCTCAGGCAAGACATAGCGCCCGACCAGACTGCTGGCACCCAAGACCATGATCGGGGGCTCTGGCCGCGCCGTGAGACCGGCCGATGGGTTTAGACTGGAACGCACCAAGGTTTGCGTTACCTTCACTGGCGAAGGGGCCTCAAAACCGGCCCTAAGGACGACCACCATAAGGGATTTGCCTATGCGCCGCCGCACCTTTCTGGCCTCTTTGCCTCTGATCGCCGCGGTGCCGAGCCTCGCTCGCGCGGCGTCGGGCGCAGGTACGCCCACACCTAACAATTTGCAGCGCCCGGATATGCATAGCGGGGACCGTATTGCTGGGGCCAGCTATGCCTCCCGCTCTCCGGTTTGGGGACGATCTGGTGCGGCTGCGACCGCTCATCCCAATGCGAGCTTGATCGCTGTCGACATCTTGCGCAAAGGCGGTTCAGCGGTCGATGCGGCCATTGCCGCCAATGCAGCGCTCGGATTTTTGGAGCCCGTGTCCTGCGGCGTTGGCGGCGATTGTTTCGCCATGCTGTGGGACCCCAAGACCAAGCAGGTCGTTGGCCTCAACGGTTCAGGTCGCTCACCGCGTGGTCTGTCCTTGGAGACCCAGCGGGCTCGGGCGCGAAACGGGCACATCAATGCTTACGGCGCCGTTTCGGTCTCTGTGCCCGGTGCCGTGGATGCTTGGTGGGAGCTGCATCAGCGCTATGGCCGCCTGCCTTGGGCCGATCTGTTCGAGCCCGCCATTGCCCTTGCCGAACAGGGCCAGCCGGTCGCCCAGACCATCGCCTATTACCTTCAGGCCAGCCATCAACGCTTCACCATGCCCGATCAGGGCATTGAGGAGGTGGAGAACTTTAAGCGGACCTATGCGGCGACCGGAGCCACGCCGCGTGAAGGCGAGATTTTCCGCAACCCCGATCTGGCCAAGACCTACCGCAAGATTGCAGCGGGCGGGCGGGCGGCCTTCTATGAGGGCGAGATCGCCGATGGGATCGAGCGCTATTTCAAGCGCATTGGCGGTTGGATGACCAAGCAGGATCTGGCCAGCCACCATGCGCAATGGACCAAGCCGCTGGTGACCAACTATCACGGCACCGATGTCTATGGTCTGGCCCCCAACAGCCAGGGCCTCAGCACCCTGCAGATGCTCAACATCCTCGAGAATTTTGACCTGCCCGGCATGGGGTTCCAGACCACGGCCAGCCTGCATCATCAGATCGAGGCCAAGCGTCTGGCCTTTGAAGACCGCGCTAAGTTCTTTGCCGATCCAGACTTTGGCAAGATCCCGCTCGAGTGGCTCAATTCCAAGGACTATGCCGCCCAGCGCGCCAAGCTGATCCGGCCCGATCGCATTCTCACGCCGGTCTATCCGGGCCAAGCCCCCAGCCATGGCGACACCACCTATTTCTGCACAGCCGATTCCGACGGCATGATGGTCTCGCTGATCCAGTCCAACTATCGCGGCATGGGATCGGGGCTGGTGCCGGACAATATGGGCTTCATGTTCCAGGACCGGGGCGAGCTGTTCAATCTGAACGACGGCCACCCGAACCTCTATGCGCCGGGCAAAAGACCGTTCCAGACCATCATTCCGGGCTTTGCCTGCAAGGACGGCGCGCCGCTTTTGGCCTTCGGGGTCATGGGCGGGGACATGCAGCCGCAAGGTCAGGCGCAGGTCATCATCAACATGACCGACCATGGACTGGATGTTCAGGCTGCCGGAGACAATCCGCGCTGGCATCACGAAGGCTCCAGCGAGCCGACCGGCGAGCCTCAGGACGGCGTCGGGACATTGAGACTGGAAACCGGCGTTCCCAAAGCCACCCGCGAGGGACTGGCGGCACTGGGCTGGAAACTCGGGCCCTCCGATGGCGGCTTTGGCGGCTATCAAGCCATCCAGCGGTTCGAAGGCCGATATGCAGCGGCCTCTGAAATGCGCAAAGACGGTTTGGCGCTGGCCTATTGAGCCGCGTTAGGGGGCTAATCGCCCATCGACGATGGCGGCGGGCTCGAAGGAGAACAGGACCTCTGGGTCTGGGCTGGCGTGACGGCGCCCATGCTTTGGCGGCTTGATGACGTCCAACAGGTGGCGGATGACATTGAGCCGCGTGGCCTTCTTGTCATTGGCCCGGACACAGACCCAAGGGGCAAAGTCTGTGTGGGTACGGGTCAGCATCTCATTGCGAGCGTCTGAATAGTCCCGCCATTTGGCTTCGGCCACATCGTCCATGGCGCTGACCTTGAGGCGCTTCAGCGGGTCGGTCCGGCGGCTCTTCAACCGCTTTGCTTGCTCGTCACGATCAATGTCCAGCCAGATCTTGATCAAGGTGATGTCCGCCTCGATCAACATCTGCTCGAACTTGGGGGCGTCATTGAGAAAGTCAGCCTGCTGCTGGCGTGTGGAAAAGCCCATCACCCGCTCAACGCCCGCCCGATTGTACCAAGAGCGGTTGAAAATCACGATCTCGCCCGCAGCGGGTAGGTGCTCGACATAGCGCTGAAACCACCAAAGGCTCTTATCCCGATCTGATGGCTTTGGCAGAGCCACCACGCGGGTATTTCGCACGGCCAGATGTTCGACAATCCGCTTGATCGTGCCGTCCTTGCCCGAAGCGTCCCGGCCTTCGAACAGGATCACGATCTTGCGGCCCTTGGCCATGGCCCAGACCTGCAGGGCGACGAGGTCAACCTGAAGATCGCGAAGTGCCGCGTCATAGTCGTGCAGGGATTTCTTGTGATTGCCGGGCTTGGGCTTGGGCATGGTGGTGACCTCTCGGACGCTCCGCGCAGGTTTTGCAATGCGCCCAGCCTAGCGGCGACGCCCACAAAGGTGCAAGATAAGGCGCATGATACGCCTTTTTGTTCCTGATGATCTGACGCTTGACGTCGCACTGGTGCCGAGCCCCGAGCAGGCGCGTTATCTGACATCGGTCATGCGGCTTGGCCTCGGCGACGAGGTGGCCGTGTTCAATGGCCGGGATGGGGAGTGGTTGGCCAAGCTGAGCCTGATCAGCAAACGGGCCTGTCAGTTGACGCTCGTGCAGCAGTTGGCGGTCCAGACCGAGGGGCCGGACCTTGATCTGATCGTGGCACTGGTCAAGCGCGGGCCTTTGGAGACCATCATCGAAAAGGCGGTCGAGCTGGGCTGTCGGCGCATTCGCTTGGTCACCACGCGCCGCACCAATGCCGGGCACGTCAATATTGAGCGCCTGCAAGCCATCGCGACCGAGGCCGCAGAGCAATGTGAACGGTTGGATGTGCCGCAGGTGCTTGCCCCCCAGCCGCTGGAAGCCCTTCTGAACGGGTGGGACGCCCGCCGTCTGATGTTCTGCGACGAGGCTGGGGACGCCAAGCCTGCGCTTGCCGCCCTTGAGGGCCAAGGGGCGGGACCTTGGGCGGTTCTGATCGGCCCTGAAGGCGGCTTTGCGCCCGAGGAACGGGCTCGCCTTCGCGGTCTCGAGGCGGTGGTTCCCGTAACCCTCGGCCCCCGCATCCTGCGCGCCGATACTGCGGCCATTAGTGCCATCAGTCTTTGGCAAGCGGTTTTGGGCGATTGGTGCACGGCCAAAGGGTGACTTTCCCCTACCATCGCCCTAGTTTCCCCTCCTCGTAACCGGAGCGCCACATGGCCTATCGCAGTCTGAGGGATTTCATTGCCGAGCTCGAGGCGGCGGGCGAGTTGGTCCGCGTCACCGAGCCGGTCTCCACCGTGCTGGAAATGACCGAGATCCAGACCCGGCTTTTGGCCGAAGGTGGACCGGCCGTCCTGTTCGAAAATGTCACCCGGGCCGATGGCGAGCCCTCGGACATGCCCTGCCTGGTCAACCTGTTTGGTACGGTCAAGCGGGTGGCCATGGGTGTGACGTTGGGCGGTGAGGCCCGCACGACCGCAGGCGAACTGCGTGAAGTCGGCGAGATCTTGGCCTTCCTGCGCCAGCCGGTGCCGCCCAAGGGCTTTGCCGATGCCCTAGAGATGCTGCCTCTGGTCAAGACCGTCATGTCGATGCGGCCCAAGGTGGTCAAGAAGGCCCCGGTTCAAGAGATCGTCTGGACTGGCGATCAGATTGATCTGACCAAGCTGCCGATCCAGACCTGCTGGCCGGGCGAACCTGCACCGCTCATCACCTGGCCGCTGATCGTAACCAAGGGCCCGGGCAAGGACCGCGAGGACGACTTCAATCTGGGCATCTACCGGATGCAGGTGCTGGGCAAGGACCGCGCCATTATGCGCTGGCTCGCTCACCGGGGCGGGGCGCAGCATCATCGCCGTTGGAAAGAGTCAGGCAAGCGCGAGCCCCTGCCGGCCTGCGCCGTTCTGGGCGCTGACCCCGGCACCATCTTGGCCGCCGTGACGCCGGTCCCCGACACCCTGTCCGAATATCAGTTCGCTGGCCTGCTGCGCGGTGCCAAGGCAGAGCTGGTTGAGGCCAAGACCGTGCCCCTGATGGTGCCAGCCGAAGCCGAGATCGTCATTGAGGGCCATGTGCTGCTAGATGATTATGCCGATGAGGGGCCCTACGGCGACCACACCGGCTATTATAATTCCGTCGAGCCGTTCCCGATCTTTCAGGTCAGTGCCATCACCATGCGGCGCAAGCCGATCTATCTGACCACCTTTACCGGACGTCCGCCGGACGAGCCGAGCGTGCTGGGTGAGGCCCTGAACGAGGTCTTCATCCCGCTGCTTTGCCAACAGTTTCCAGAGATTGTCGATTTTTGGCTGCCGCCTGAGGGCTGTAGCTACCGGATCGCGGTGGTCTCGATGAAGAAGGCCTATCCGGGCCATGCCAAGCGCGTGATGATGGGCGTCTGGTCGTTCCTGCGCCAGTTCATGTACACCAAGTGGGTCATCGTCGTGGATGCCGACATCAATGCCCGCGACTGGAAAGACGTCATGTGGGCCATGTCGACCAAGATGGACCCGGCTCGCGACATTACGGTGCTGGAAAACACCCCCATCGATTATCTGGACTTCGCCTCGCAGGAATCAGGTCTGGGCTCCAAGATCGGGCTGGATGCCACCGACAAGTGGCCGCCTGAGACCAAGCGCGAATGGGGCACAGAGATTCGCATGGACCAGTCGGTCATCGATGAGGTCAGTGCCAAATGGTCTCGGCTAGGCCTGCCGGGGTCGGGCAAGCCGATCTGGAAGTAGGGCTTAGGGTTCATCCTCGTCCATCTCCGCGTCAGAATCGCACGGTTTTAGTCATCGCGCACCGTTTGTCTACGATTCAACACGCTGACCAAATCTTAGTCGTACAACAAGGCGAAATCATCGAACGCGGCACCCACGAGGAGTTGATGAAGATCAAGAAAGGGGTCTATGCGGTTTTGGCACAAGGCATTACAGCCTAATTTTTGCACATTTTATTAGCTTATCCGTTCGCAAAAAAGTAATTTTGCATCCGATTTTATATACAAATATTCGTTTCTAGATACCATGTCACAAGCACAA
>CALFYB010000502.1 GCA_937952995.1 uncultured Caulobacteraceae bacterium | reverse complement strand
GGGACCTTGCCGCCGACATCGGTCATGTGGCCGAACATGGCCGACCAGGCCACCAGACGGCCCTTGTGGAAGATCGGGGCAATGACCAGCTGGTCAGAGGTGTGGCTGATAGCGCCTTCGCAGCTATAGGGATCGTTGAGCAGGATCACGTCCCCCTCTTCGATCTCGCCCTGATAGAGGCGAATGAAGCCGTCGATGAAGGAGCCGAACTGGCCCACCACCATCTTGCCATCGCGGTCAGCAATCAGGGGGAAGGCGTCGCCCTGTTCGCGGATGCCCGGCGAAAGCGCCGTGCGGAACAGGGTGGCATCCATCTCGACCCGCGCATTGCGCAGGGCGTTTTCCAGAATGTCCAAGGTTACCGGATCAACGGTAACGGCCTTGAACGGGGCGGTGTTGGTTTGAATAATGGTCGCGGTCATGGATCTGCGCTCTCAAACAGGCGTGATCAGGATGGTGCCGAACGGATCGACGAGGGCTTCGCAGCCTGGCAGGACCAGGGTGGTGGAATCCATCTCGACGACAATCGCCGGACCGGGGATGCGGTCGCCTGCACGCAGCAAGGACCGGTCGTAAATCACTGCAGGCTTCAGCCCGCCATCAACCCAGACCTCGTGATCACGGATCTTGGCGGCGATGGGGTTGCCGTCACCCTTGGGGATTTCGAGGGCAGGGATGTCTTGCACCTTGCCCATGGCCACGGCGCGCAGGTTCACAAACTCATGTTCTGCGTCCATGTTGAACGTGAACAGGCGGCGGTGCTCTTCGTCAAACGCCGCTGCTAGGCGGGTCAAGCCACCCTTTTCAAAGCCGTCTAACGTGACCGTCATTGGCACTTCGAAGGCTTGACCGTGATAGCGCACGTCGATTTCGAAGGCGCAGGTCACATCCGCTTCGGGCACGCCGTTCTCGACCAGCTCAGCCTTGGTCTGCTTGGCCATCTCGGCTAGCAGGGCCGCGACTTCGGTCTCTGTCGTCTGCGACAGACGCTTGGACAGCGACCGTGCGGTTTCGGTACGCATGCGGGTCGTGGCATCACCAAGGGCGCAAAGCACGCCGGGTGACACGGGCGAGACCACAGGCCAAGAGCCCATCAGCTTGCCCACCGCATTGGCATGCAAGGGGCCCGCGCCGCCAAAGCCCATCAGAGCAAAGTCGCGTGGATCGTAGCCTTGCTGGACGGAGATCATCCGCAGGGCACCGAACATGTTCTCATTGACGATGTCGATGATGCCGCGAGCGGCTTCATAGAGGCCAATACCCAGAGCATCGGCCACAGTCTGCACCGCCGTACGTGCGGCCTCGCGGTCGAGCTTGAACGTGCCGCCGAGCAGGTTTTCGGGCAGATAGCCCAGCACCACATTGGCGTCAGTCACGGTCGGGACTAGCCCACCCTTGCCGTATGAGGCTGGGCCTGGATTGGCACCGGCAGATTCAGGACCGACCCGCAGGGCGCGCGTCAGTTCTGGAACCTTGGCGATTGAGCCGCCGCCAGCGCCCACAGTCTTAACATCCAGCGACGAGGCGCGAACGGTCAGGTGACCGACGTCAGTCGTGCGCACCCGGCGAGGTTCGCCATTCTCGATCAGGGCCACGTCCGTGGAGGTGCCGCCGACATCGAGGGTGAGGATATTCTTGAGGCCAGAATTGCGGGCAACCCAGATGGCACCAGCAACACCGCCAGCAGGACCGCTCATCAGCAGGCTGACCGGGTGCTCTTCGGACTTTTCGGAGGACATCAGGCCACCGTCGGACCGCAGCAGCGCAATGCGCCCCTGCATGTTCAGGCCGCGCAGCTTTTCACGCAGATTGCGCACATAACGGCCCACGACGGGGCGCACAGCGGCATTGGCCACAGTGGTCAAGGTCCGCTCATATTCCTGCATTTCCGGCAGGACCACATGCGACAAGGACACAGGCACGCCGGGAAGGATTTCTGCGGCGAGTTCAGCCACGCGGGTCTCGTGCGCGCCGTTCAGATAGGCGTTCATCAGGGAAACGGTGATGGCTTCAACGCCTTGAGCCTTCAAGACGCCCAACTGAGCGCGGATATCGGCCTCATCGAGCGGGCGAATTTCCAAGCCTTGAGCATCGATACGGCCCGCGATCTCGACCGTGTCTTCCAGCTTGGCCATGGGCTCAGGCTTTGGCCAGACGATCCATGCGGCCAGACCGCCGGGGACCAGCGAGCGAGCGATTTGCATCGTCTGCCGATAGCCTTCCGTGGTCACGAGGCCGACGCGGGCACCCTTGCCCTCGAGGACGGCGTTGGTTGCGACGGTCGTGCCGTGCAGGAAGATGTCGACGTCAGCCGGTGTAATCCCGGCCTTGGCACAGATGGCCTCGACCCCGATCATTACGCCTTCGGAGCTGTCATGGGGCGTCGATGGCGTCTTATGGCGCCAAAATCCGCCGGTTTTCTCGTCGAGCAGCAGAAGGTCCGTAAAGGTACCTCCAACATCGACCCCAAGCCTGTAGGACATTCCCACCTTCCTCATGTGATTTCGGCGCAAATTTGCCGACTAAATCCCGCTAATTCGCCGACCGGTATGCGGGACAGATTTCAATATTGTACACAATGCGATATTGTACACCCCGTTATCGCAAGTCAATCGCCCGTTTTGATCCGGGTTTGTATACGAGAGCCGTCATGACCTCATCCGCCATCCAAGTGATCGAAGTTGCCCCCCGTGACGGTCTGCAAAACGAGAAAACGCTGATTGATGCGGCTGACAAGGTACAGCTTGTTCTGAGATCTGTCGCCGCGGGCGCGCGCAGAATTGAGGCCGTTAGCTTCGTAAATGCCTCTCGTGTGCCTCAAATGGCGGACGCTGCTGAAGTTATGGCCAGCTTGCGGGGGGAGGGGGATCTTCGGGCCCAGGGTGTCAGCCTGATCGGCCTCGTTTTAAACCGCCGCGGCTTTGACCGTGCGATTGCTGCGGACGTTGATGAGGTCAATTTCGTTGTCGTGGCGTCCGAAACCTTCAATCGCCGCAATCAGGGGGTCTCGATTGCTGAGACCATGGCCCAGATTGCCGATACTGCCGGGTTGGCTAGCCAAGAGGGCCTGACCTTTGGCGTGACGATTGGCGCATCCTTTGGCTGTCCCTTTGAAGGTGAAGTGGCCGAAGCGCAGGTCGCGGCGCTGGCGCGGGAAGCCGCCGCCATGGGCGTGTCTGAAATTGCTTTGGCCGATACAATCGGTGTGGCCGATCCCATCGCCGTCGAGCGCCGCATAGCCCTGGTCAAGGCCGCAGCGCCGGGCGTGTCGATCCGCTGTCATTTTCACAACACGCGCAACACCGGTCTTGCGAACGCCTATGCGGCTTGGCGCGCGGGTGCCAGCGCGCTGGATACATCGGTTGGCGGCATCGGCGGCTGTCCCTTCGCCCCAGCCGCCACCGGCAATATCCCAACCGAAGACACAGTCTATATGTTCGAGCGGATGGGCATTCGAACCGGCTATGACCTTCCCAGCCTGATCGACACGGCAAATTGGCTCCAAGAGGTTCTGGGCGGTAAACCCTTGCCCGGCATGTTGGCAAAAGCCGGCCTTTTCCCACCGGCAGCGGTATAGGCCCAAGAACCGGCTATGAGACCCTTACGATCTTAAGCTGCCCGAGATTGGCTCAAGGCTTCCTGCGCCTCCTCGTAGGTCTCGGCGTTGGCGACGGCTTGAATCACCCTTAGGAGGTCCGGAACCTTGATCGGCTTAGCCACGATGTCGTTCATTCCAACTTCGAAGTAGGCTTCGATCTGGTGAACCATGGCATTCGCGGTCAAGGCCACAATCGGCACCGGCCTGCGGCCCGTTTGCGCTTCTAGCTCCCGGATCTGGCTTGTTGCTGACGGACCGTCGAGTACGGGCATCTGCACATCCATCAAGATCAGGTCCCAGTCCCCGGTTTTCCAGCGTTCAACAGCCTCTTGGCCATTGGCGACGATGGTCACCGAAAGGTCGAACTGCGCCAGCAAGGTCTTCAGAACCAGTTGGTTGTTGGGGTGGTCCTCGGCCGCAAGAATGTTGAAGCCGCGGATCGGCTCGTCTAGAGCGTCCTCTTCTTCGGGTGCCGGCACCGCCGCAGATGTCGCGACCTCGAGCGGCAGCACGACCTCAAAGACTGTACAGACGTCGGGAACGCTCGTGGCACTGATGGTGCCGCCCATCGCGGTACAGAGGTCACGGGTGATCGCTAGTCCCAGTCCGGAACCACCATATTTCCGTGTGGTTGAAGAGTCCGCCTGTACGAAGCGGTCAAAAATGCCTGCGAGCTGATCCGGGGCGATCCCGACGCCGGTGTCGGACACGCGTATGATGATGTTTGCATCCTGCCGATCGATGGAAACCAGCACTCCACCCCTAGCCGTGAACTTTACGGCGTTGGAAATCAGGTTGGTCAAGATCTGCCTAAGGCGCGCAGGGTCTCCGAGGCAGGGCCCAGCAGCAGCCTGTTCAACGACAAGATCAAGGGCCAGTCCCTTATTGGTGGCAAGATCTGCGAAGCTCTCCTGGGCACCGCGGGCAAGGGCCTCAAGATCGACGGGCTTCGTCTCCAGCACGAGCTTGCCGGCCTCGATCTTGGAAAGGTCCAGAACGTCGTTGAGAATGTCCAGTAGGGCTTCACCCGACTGCCGAATGATGCCCAATCGATCCCTTTGAACCCCTGACAGTTCCTCGCGATCCATGACGTAGGCCATACCGAGCACACCGTTCAGTGGGGTTCGGATCTCATGGCTCATATTGGCCAGAAATTGGCTCTTCGCGCGGTTGGCACCTTCTGCCTCTTCTTTAGCCAGCAATATCTGTTCATTGAGGGCGTGGGTTTCTCGAATCTTGCCGACCAGTTCCTCATTGACGGACGTCAGAAGGGCCCGGCTGCTGAGTAGGCCCTCCCTCGCACCGTCCAGGCCGGTCGCCGCTAAAGCGACTTCAGTCTGGAGGGTATTGAAGCTCATGGCCATTTGACCCAACTCGTCATTGGATCTTACCGGCATGGACTCGACCTCGACCTTGGCATGCGCGGCATCGAGGTCGCCGCGCCCGAGCGCGGCCATCGCGTTGGAAAATTCACGAACCGGTCCCACGGTTAGCAATTGCGCCCTAGAACTGATTTCGCTTGCGGCGTGAGCGATGAGGCCGGGCAGTACGAGGCCCACCGCGAGGGTCAGCATGGCAACCGCGACGAAGATGTCTTCGAGCATGGCGACAAGCGCTTCTCGGTGACCATGAATAGACTGCACCGCTACCAAATAGCCGCCGCCGTCCAAGGCAAGAACCAGCAACATCGCGCCGGTCAGTGTGACGTGCAGGGTCGGGGCGAACGCAGGCTTACCTTCACGCAAACGGTCTTCGATAATGCGCCAAGCATAGAGGCTCGCTCCGCCATAGGCCATGGCGAGCCCGATCAGCACCGTCGGTAGCCCAAATTGCTGGAACCCGAGCACTGCGGACATCAGCCATACGGCCGATGCAATAATACCAAGGTTGATAAAGCCCTTGGGTGCGCGATAGGGGCGCTCAGCATCGGGTTCATTGCGCCGCAATAGCCAAGCGGCGATGTTGGGCATGCAGATACCGATGAGATAGGTGAAGTTTGCCGCCGCAATCAGCCAGATGGGATCGCCGATCAGCAAGAATATAATGGCAAGCGAGGCCGTCAGGACCGTGGCGACCCAAGGGGCATCTGTCGAAGAGCGAATGGCCAAAAACCGGGGCAGCAGCCCATCTTCGCTCAGCTGAGACAAGGTGCGCGCGGCACCCGCAAGGGGCTGCAGCGTGCCATGGAACATGTTGAACATCATAAAGCCGATGGCAACGCCCTTGGCCGCGCTGCCAAATAGCGGCGCATAGATTGGACCCAGCGAGATCGCTAAATCTTGACCGAGTGGCTCAGGCCCCAGCGTGCCCAGCCAGATCAAAGGTGCGGCGACGAAGAATAGGGCTGCCATTCCGCCACTGGCCAGCACCGCACGCGGGACGTTCTTTTCAGGGTTTTCGGTTTCGCCCACATGGCAAGTCGCCGCCTCGAACGCTGGTGCCGCAAATCCGATCAGATAAAGACCGGCCATGATCGATGTGACTTGGCCAAACCATCCCGAAAAGGGTGTCGTCAGCGAAAAGTTCGTGGCCTGGTGCCAGTCGACCTTACCTGCAAACAGCGGGATCAGAATGGACAGGAAGGCCAGCACTGCAGACGCGAAACCGATGGGAACCGCTAGCCGTCTCACCCATGCTAACCCCGCGAGGTTGATCGCGGTGAAGAACACAACGAGGCTGCAGGCAATTGAGGGAATTGGCAGGCCGGGAAGCATCCACTGATGGATGGCCGAGGCTGAAAGCAGGGCGGTCAGACCGCAGGTTGGGACCCATCCCCACCAATAACAAACGCCCGTCAGAGCCGAGAGCACCGAGCTGTAAGGGCGAAACGCATCGGTGCAGCAAGCCGCGATGCCGCCGACGCGGTCCTTTGACATTAGGACAAGCTCTGTCCAAGCCGGGGCCGCGATCCAACTCAATAAGAGACCGACGATCAGCAGCGGCACCGCAGCACTGCCTTGGCCGGGGATAGCCGCCTGGCCGACGAACAGAGCAGACATCAGGAACAGGGACTGATTGCTCCCGCCCATCGCCATCGCCGTTGTGCTTATCCAACCCAGCGGTCTTGGATGAGGTGCGAATTGATCTGTTGACGGCCTGTTACGCTCCCCCATCCTGATTGTACCCCTAAGCCCAAAAGTAGTTCTGAATTAGAACATTCGTATCTTCGATATAATATAAACATCGGTCTGGCTTTGTCGTCTTTTTCTGCTGTCGCAGTTGCTCTTTTCGGGCTCATCAATATTGCAACCCTTGTTCTCGATATTGCTAATCACACGCTATTGAGGGGTTGTTTTCACACAATCTAAGATACCTCAAACGATTTTTAATATACCTGCGCACGCTAAACGGGTGCGGCACCTTAGGTCAGCCTGATGATTGGTACGGGGTACCAAGACGACAAAACCCCTCCGGCGCGAACCGAAGGGGTTTGTTTCTAGGTTGGGTGCCCGGCCTGGTCGGCCGGGCCTTGTGGTTTTTAGAACTTCACAGCCACTTCAACGCCGTAGGAAGCGCCGCTGGCGGGGGTGGCGAAGGAGCCACCAAATTCCGGAGCGGGGATGACTTCCGACAGGTACTTTTCGTCAAAGATGTTCTGACCAAAGGCCGAGACGGTCAAACCGCCACGGGCCACGCTGACGCGAGCATCCACCGTGGTGAAGGCATC
>CALFYB010000501.1 GCA_937952995.1 uncultured Caulobacteraceae bacterium | reverse complement strand
GACGCAATAAAAAACTAAGGCCCCCTTCGTCGCTTCGCGCCACTTCCCCCAGAGGGGGAAGATCTAAGGGCTCTAAATCTTCCCCCTCTGGGGGAAGTACCGGCGTAGCCGGGGTAGGGGGTTACATCCCCACTCTCTCCTTCGCGGGGAAGACGGAATGGGTGACGTGGTTCCGCGTCATTGCGAAGCGTAGCCGGGGTAGGGGGCTCGCATCGTTGATAAAACCGGGTAGTCTGGCCAAAACCAAAGCGAGGAAACGACCATGGCTTACGAAGACATTCTCTACCGCGTCGATGATGGCGTCGCCGTCATTACCCTGAACCGCCCGGACCGGCTCAATGCTTGGCGTGGGCAGATGGCTATCGACGTGCGTGCAGCCATGAGGGCAGCGAGCGATGATCCCGCGGTGAGCGTTATCGTCCTGACCGGTGCGGGCCGAGGCTTCTGTGCCGGTGCCGATATGAACAATCTGCAGACCATTCAGTCAGGCGACACGTCCGCGCGCTCGTCAGCCGCCGCTGCGCCCGACGCGCCATTTGACCCAGACAGCCGCAAGGATTTCCAGACCGCCAACTCCTATTTCCCCTCGGTTCCCAAGCCGATCATCGGGGCGATTAACGGGGCCTGCGCCGGGCTTGGCCTTGTCATCGCGCTCTATTGCGACATCCGTTTTGCGGCTGACACCGCTAAGTTCACGACGGCCTTTTCCCGGCGCGGCCTGATCGCCGAACATGGGGTCAGCTGGCTGTTGCCGCGCCTGGTCGGCATTGCCAATGCCGCCGACCTGCTGTTCTCAGCCCGCGTGATCGAGGGCACCGAAGCCCACAGTCTGGGCCTCGTCAACCGGGTCGTGCCGCACGAGCATCTGGAACGCGAGGTCATGGCCTATGCCCATATGCTGGCTAAGCATGTCTCGCCCCGGTCGATGCGCGAGATGAAGCGGGAAATCTGGAATGGTCTGTTCCAGTCTTTGGGCGAGGCAATCGACGACGCCAATCAAGATATGCTCGCCAGCTTTGCCTCGGAAGATTTCAAAGAGGGTGTGGCCCACTTCGTCGAAAAGCGCCCGGCGAATTTCACAGGGCGTTGACGGGTTGGCTTGACCCGCCGCTTGGGGGCGTGAACAAGGGACGCAAGGCCGGTTGGGCCTTGCGGAACCTGATCCCATGAGCGTGGCCTTCACCAAGGAAGAGGATAGCGAAGCGGCGGCGGCGAACCTGCCCGATCGTCCGATCTCGCCCCATCCCAATCTGGTCACAGCCAGCGGCTTAGCCCTGATCGAACAGGCCTTGGCAGAGGCGCAGGCGGCCTATGCGGCGGCGCAGGCGGGCGGCGAGATCAATACCGACCGCACCGCCATGGCCCGCGCGACCCGTGATCTACGGTACTGGTCCGCCCGCCGCGCGACGGCTCAACTGATCGAGCCGACCGGCGCAGCCGACGAGGTGATGTTTGGACGGCGCGTGACGCTGGACCGAGAAGATGGCCGTCGGCAGATCTTCCGCATCGTCGGCGAGGACGAGGCCGACCCGGCCAAGGGGGCGATCTCCTACCTGTCACCGATTGCCCGAGGTGTGCTGGGCAAATCGGTAGGCGATGTGGTCGAAGTCGGGGGTGCCGAGGTCGAGATTGTGGCGGTAGAAAACCTCTAGCGGCCTTCGAACACGGCGGGGCGCTTCTCCATGAACGACAACATGCCTTCGCGGGCATCGGCGGTCTTGAGCAGCGGCATCAGTTGCAAGAACACGTGATGGACGTGATCGTTGAAGTTCTCCGACAGGCCCATCCGCATCATCCGCTTTGAGGCCTGTACGGCGAGCGGGGCATTGGCCGCGATCTCTTGAGCCAGCGCCATGGCACGGGGCATGACCTCGGCCTCATCGACCACGACGGAAACCAGACCCATGGCCTCGGACTCGGTCGCATTGAGGGTGCGGCCGGTAAAGATCAGTTCCGCAGCCTTGGACCAGCCGATCATGCGCGGCAGGAACCAGGTGCCGCCGGACTCTGGCACGATCCCGCGCTTGACGAAGGCGGCTGACAGCTTGGCACCCTTGGCCATGATGCGGATATCGCAGCCCAGTGCCGTGTCGAGGCCATAACCCGCTGCCGAGCCATTGAGGGCGCAGATGGTGGGCTTTTCCATGTTGAACATGACGGTCGGCGGCGTGAACTTCAGGTCGATATTGGTCGCATTTGTCGTGCCATTGGAAATGCCGCCCTCGCTGGGACGTGTCACTTCGCTCAAATCCAGACCCGCACAGAAGGCGCGGCCCGTACCGGTTAGGATCACGGCCCGAACGGCGGGGTCCTTGTCGGCATTGAGCATGTGCTGGGTCAGCTGGTTGAGCATGTCGCGGCTGATGGTGTTCATCCGCTCGGGCCGGTTCAGGGTGATGATCGCAACATGGCCGTCGATCGCATAGAGGACTTCGGCATTATCAGCGTCGTTGGCAGCTTGAACTTGGGACATTTGAGTTTCCGTCTTTAGCTAAGGGCGCAGCCGGCGATGGTGATGCGGTGCATCACGCGGCGGTGGCCGTGATAGTCGTTCTTGGCAAAGTGCCAGCTGGCGCGGTTGTCCCAGATGGCGACCGAGCCGGGCTTCCATTGCAAGGTGCAGACATTGTCCTGCGCGATGGCCTGGGCATAGAGATATTGCAGCAGGGGCAGGCTTTCCTCGCGCGTCCAGCCATCGAACCGGGTCGTGAAGGACGGATTGACATAGAGCGCTTTGCGGCCGCTGGTCGGGTGGGTGATGATCACCGGATGGACAGCGAGCGTGTGCTCATCATGGCCACGGAAGATGCTGGCTATGTCGGTCTTGGCATAGGCCCCTTCATGACCGTAGATGTGATCGGCGGTGTGGACCGCGCGCATGGTCTCGAGCGTGGCTTTTAGTCCATCCGACAGGCTGTCATAGGCGGCATACATGCTGGCAAACAGGGTGTCGCCGCCGCTGGGGGGCAGTTCACGGGCCAGCAGGATCGAGCCCATGGCCGGTTCCGCATCATAGCTGTGGTCCGTGTGCCAACCGCCGCCGATGTTGACCTTCTGGTTCTCTTCCTTCTGAACCAGCGCGATCTCTGGATAGCGGTCGTCGATGGGGAAGAAGCGGTTGTAATCGATCTCGCCCCACTGCCGGGCGAAGGCAATATGTTGCTCAGGGCTGAGGTCCTGTCCTCGCACGGCAACCACGCCGTTTTCGGCCACGGCCGAGCGCAGCCACGCCAGTTCTGTATCAGCAAGGTTTCGAAGGTCGAGCCCTTCCACTTCAACGCCGCAGGTCGCGGACAGCGGGTTTACGGAAATGTGGGAAGCAAGCATCGATAGCGACCTTTCTTTGGCTCTGTTCAAGCTACGCTAAGGCCCCGTTGGCGATTGGACAATAGAGATCGTCAGATGGTACCAGCCCGCCTTGTCAGATCGGCAAGATACCCATAGCCTCATCGCCTCAGGGAGCCATCAGCGCTCCCAATGAAGGGTCCTCAGGGGGAATAGATTATGGCTTTGCGCAAACATCTGCTCGCGTCGGTATTTTTGGTCTCGGCCTTGGCGCTGGGGGGGGTGCCGTCAGCCTATGGCAAGGAGCGCCCCACCGACTATGCGGTGATCAAACCGGTCGCCGTTGAAAAGGTAGGGTTTGACGCCGAAAAGCTGAAGGCGCTGGACGCCGCGATGGCTGCAGCGGTCGCGGATGGTCATGTGGCGGGGATGACCACCTTGCTCGTGCGCCATGGTGAGGTTGTTGCTTTCAACACCTATGGCAAGGCGTCCATCGCAAAAGAAAAGCCAATGAGCAAGGACACGCTCATGCGCATCTACTCGATGACCAAGCCCATTACCGGTGTGGCCATGATGATGCTTTACGAGCAGGGCAAGTGGAACCTCGATGATCCGGTCTCCAAGTTCATCCCTGAATTTGATCATCTGACGGTGATGACCGGCCTCGACGACAAGGGCCAGATGATCACGGTTCCGGCCAAGCGTTCGCCGACCATGCGCGAACTGATGAGCCACACAGCGGGTCTGGGCTATGGCCTCGATGACAAGCACGCGGTTGATCGCATGTTTCGAGACAAAAAGATTTTGCAGTCTCCGGGCCTGCAAGCCGCAGTCACAGAGATCGCCAAAATCCCTTTGAAGTTCCAGCCGGGTGAGGGCTGGGCCTATAGCGCGGCTGTCGATGTGCAGGGCTATCTGGTCGAGCGTCTGTCGGGGCAGACCTTGGGCAGCTTTATGCAAAGCCGCATTTTTGGTCCTCTGAAGATGAACGACACATCATTTGTCGTGCCCTCGGACAAGCTCAACCGCTTGTCCGCAGTCTATGTCCGTTATCCCGCCGAAAGCCCACTTGCTGAGACCAGTTCGGTGATGGGGTTCAATATGCAGGACTTCAGCAAGACCCCAACGATGGAATCTGGCGGTGGCGGTCTGGTATCCAGCACCAGCGACTATGGCCGATTTGCCCAGATGATCGTTAATGGCGGCCAGCTTGATGGACAGCGTTTGCTCAAGCCAGAGACGGTGGCCCTGATGGGCAAGAACGTCATTCCGCAAGAGGTCCTAGTGACCTCCAATGGCTCCACCGCATCGCGCTTCAACGAGGCGGTCGGCTTTGGCCTCGACTTCATGGTCGTCAATGATCCGGTCAAGGCTCAGTCCCCTGTTGGCAAGGGCACGATGAGTTGGGGCGGCGCAGCCGGAACCTGGTTCTGGATCGACCCGACCAATGACCTCTATTTCGTCGGAATGATCCAGCGTATGGGCGGCACAGGTAAGCTGGACCTGCGTCAGATCTCGCAAGACCTGACCTACAAGGCGCTCGTTAGTCCGGGCAAATAACTGAGCAGGGCGCTTGGGCCGTCTTTAGAAAACGGCTTGAGCGTCCATCGCCAACGATCCTGCACAGCTCGCAGGCATGGGCGCGGCCTTGGCCCGCAAAGCGGCTAGCTCTTCGCGCGCAGCCTCGAGGTCCGCGCGGAAGGCGCTTTGACCGTGCAGGGTGGCGATCAGAGACGCGCCATTGGTACGGCCTGCATCCACAGCGCTGGGAGAATGGACGCCGCAAACGACGCGGCTTTCCCCAAAGGCGCGGCCACGGTTGAGAATGGGTGTGGCGTGATCGGGTGCCAGCTCGGCCAAGATCAAGCTCATGCTCCAGCCCCAGGTTGCATGGCCGGACGGGTAGTCTGGGCTGGCATCCAGTAGCACTGAAGGTGGCACGCAAATCTTGCCCGGCTCGATCAGGTAAGGCCGCTTGCGCTTGAACACATCTTTCACGGCAGAGACTTGGCGACCCATATCGATGGCTGTGCGGCTGAGCAGCATGTTCAGCTTGGGTGCGTTTTGTGCGCTTAGCTCAACGCCAACAGCGCAGCTGAAACCCTTCAGCATGGCGTCTGGCATGGTCGGAACATCGGCTTGAGCCATGGCCCAGCGCGGCGTGCCTTCAAGCGCGCGCGTTGAGCGGAACACGCCTTGGTCAACCGCTTCGCGTGCCGAGCCGGTTGTTGGCGGTAAGGGCAGAATCCTTGCGGCGTCTGGCCATGTCTCAGGCGTTAAATAGCCGGTCGGCAAGGTCGAGCGGGCCGGGACTGGTGCCGGGGCTGGCGTCTGCGCAGGCGCGGAAGGTGTCTGTGCAACCTGGGCACTCGCAGCATTCGAAAGTCCCAAGGCTGTGATGAACAAGATGGACTTCAAGGTGGACATGGCGTGATCCCAGATCGAAGAGTTTGGAGTTTTTTCGGTGATACACGAGGCTGGAGAGCTTGGCGATTGTTGGTTCAACGGTCCTGCGTCCGCTAACGACAAGGGTGTGTTATATTTTAGAACGAGACTGATGTCTGATGTTCTATCCTACGTAGGTTGCTCCACTGTGCTCTAAGGTTATACTAGTGTCGTGAGATGTGGTTTCCGAACAATTTGAAGGCACGCTGCACATCGGAATGGGTTGAGTAGAATGTCGGCTAACGATATTAGAAGTCTGAGTTCATTAGAAAATAGCGCATCGACAGCGCGTGTACTAAATCTTCGTAAAGTTTTCGTCGATCATGGTGAAGATGACGAATATAAAAAAGCCCCGTCGGAGTGATCCGGCGGGGCCTTTCGCTCCGCCCGGTCGCCTCTGGACGCCAGAAAGCGGATCCTATCTTGACGCAGCCCATGCCGTCCATGCAGCCCATCACCCCTGCACCGCAGGTCCTTCTGGCGTCGATCCACGACGTCTCGCCCCGATTCGAACGCGAGGTCGATATTCTGGCCGAACTGTTCACCCGCCAACTCGGCGCACCGCGGTTCGCCATGCTGGTGGTGCCCGACCACTGGGGTAAGGCACCGCTACGCGAAGCCGCCGCCTTCCAGGGTCGCCTGCGCAATTGGGCCGAAGCCGGGGTCGAAATGTTCGTCCACGGCTGGTTCCACAGAGACTTTGCGAGCCATGCCGGCCTCGCCCGGTTCAAGGCCCGGCACATGACCGCTGGCGAAGGCGAATTTCTGGGCCTGGGGCAAACTGAAGCCGCACGGCGCATGAACGATGGCAAGGCCCTGATCGAAGACGTGATCGGCCGCCCGGTCGCCGGGTTCATTGCCCCGGCCTGGCTCTATGGCGAGGGCGCGCATGCCGCGATGCGCGAACTGGGCAACGAGGCACGCCGCGAAGTCGGTCGACACGCGAACAACAGAGTGGAAAACTCACACCTGCCATTCCGCCGAAGGGAACGCGCGATTCAGCGATTCCGCAGGCTAAAGTCGCTGCAAAAATTCGCCTCTGTCCACGCCTCGTTTCACAACCACTTCAACCAGGACCGCCACCTCATCAGCAGAGAGGGGATTGTCAGCCCAAACCGAGTGACGGGGATTTGGGCCTCGGTTATTCTCGGCCAATGGCCAAATCGACCAACCCGTTCCGTTACTTCGACAGCTCGCCGGAGGTGATCCGGCTCGTTGTGATGATGTATGTCCGCTACCCGCTGTCACTCCGAAACGTCGAAGAACTGTTGTTCGAGCGCGGCATCGACATTTGCCACGAGACTGTCCGCCTGTGGTGGAACCGATTCGGTCCGATGTTTGCGGCCGAGATCCGCCGCAAGCGGGTTCAGCGGATGCGCCAGTTCACGCACTGGCGTTGGCATCTCGACGAGATGTTCGTGAAGATCAACGGCGAGATGCGCTACCTCTGGCGAGCCGTCGACCACGAGGGTGAAGTGCTGGAATCCTACGTCTCAACGACGAGGCACAAGGCCGAGGCATTGAAATTCATCA
>CALFYB010000500.1 GCA_937952995.1 uncultured Caulobacteraceae bacterium | reverse complement strand
TCCCACAGGGAGAGGGCTTATCGGTTCTAGCCCTCGCCCCCTTGTGGGGGAGAGGGTTGGGTGAGGGGGCATCCCCGGTCCCTCCGCTGCGTTCCCCGCCTTCGCGGGGAACACGGGTGTTGGGGTGGGGGGATAGCGACCTTACCCCTCGTAGGTGTCGTCGCCGTGATCGATCAGAAAATCAGGTGCAGGAAAGTCGAGGGCGTCTTCGGTGCGTGGCAAGAAGGCCTCGCTGATCGTCTTGCCACGAATACTCACATCGGCCTTGTGAACGCTTTCGGGATCGCCGGTGATCAGCGGGTGCCAGTCGGGCAAGGGCTTATCTTCGCTCAGGCGGCGATAGGCGCAGCTGAACGGCATCCATGACAGATCTTCAATATTGTTCGGGGTAAGCTTCACGCAATCAGGCACATATTTTTGGCGATTTTCGTAATCACTGCACCGGCAGCTATCGCCGTCGAACAGTTTACAAGAGACACGCGTCGGCGTCACCTCGCCGGTCGTCTCTTCTTCAAAGCGCACAAGGCAGCATAAGCCGCATCCGTCACAGAGGCTTTCCCACTCCGGAACAGTCATTTGTTTTAGCGACTTGGTTTCCCAAAAAGGTTTTTTCGCCATGGCTTCTCAATAGATTGAACGGACGAAAAATCTACAGAAAAACCGTATGGGTTGAACAATCAATAATCGACACCATCAAAAACCACACACACCATTTCCGATTGGCTCCAGACCTTCTAAGAGACCCGCTCGAACGACACCACAGACCCTCAAGCCTAGGACATGCCCCTCTGAACGCCCGCGCCCCCATAGTTGCTCTAAAAGACGTCAATCTGGCCGATGGATCGGTCATGCTGTTCGACGGGGTCGACCTTGCCCTCGAAAGCCGCGTGCGCGCCTGTCTGGTCGGACGCAATGGGGCGGGTAAATCGACGCTGCTGCGGATGCTGGCCGGGGAAATCTTGCCTGACGCCGGGGTCCGGGTCCTGACCCCCGGCACCAAGATGGTCATTGTTCCGCAAGAGCCGATCATCACGGGCGAGACCTTGCGTGACTATGCCACCCAAGGCGGGGCGCAGGACTATGAGGCCGATGCGGCGCTTGAGACCTTTGGCCTTGATCCCGAACGCGGCACCAAGGGCCTGTCTGGCGGCGAGATCCGCCGCGCGGCGTTGGCCCGCGCCTTTGCCGAGCAGCCCGACGTGCTGATGCTCGACGAGCCGACCAACCATATGGACATTTTCGCGATCCAGACGCTGGAGGCCGAACTGGCTGCTAGCCGCTGCGCCGCCCTGATTGTCAGCCACGACCGCGCCTTCCTTGAGCGCGTCACCCAGCGCTGCTTCTGGCTAGAGAACCGCAAGGTCCGCCGCCTCGACAAGGGCTTCACCGCCTTTGACGACTGGAGCGAAAAGGTCGCTGAACAGGAGGCCGACGAGGCCCGCCGTCTCGACAAGCAGATCGAGAAGGAAAATCACTGGATGCTGCGCGGCGTCACCGCCCGCCGTGCCCGCAACGAAGGCCGCCGCCGCAAGCTGGTGGCCCTACGCGAACTGCGCAAAGAAAATATGCGCGATCAACGCGGGCCGATGATCATGGGCGTCGATTCCGGCTCCCAGTCTGGCCAGCGGGTGATCGAGGCCAAGGGCGTGACCAAGCGCTGGGGCGAGCGGGTCATTTTCGAGAACTTCTCCACCCGCATCCAGCGCGGCGACCGTATCGCGGTGGCCGGCCCCAACGGGGCGGGCAAGACCACCTTGGTCAAGCTTTTGCTCGGCCAGATCCCCTGCGATGAGGGCTCGGTCAAGCTGGGTTCCAACCTTGAGATTCTTTATGTCGATCAGGCCCGTGCTGGGCTGAAGGACAGCGACACCCTGTGGGACGTCATGGCCCCGGACGGCGGCGACCAGATCATGGTGCGCGGCAACCCCCGCCACATCGCCGCCTATGCCAAGGACTTCCTGTTCCGCGACAGCCAGCTGCGTCAGCCCGTTTCCAGCCTCTCGGGGGGCGAGCGCAACCGCCTCTTGCTGGCCAAGGCCCTGGCCACGCCCGCCAACCTGATGATCCTCGACGAGCCGACCAACGATCTGGATATGGATACGCTGGACCTCTTGGAAGACATGTTGTCGGACTATGACGGCACCTTGATCCTGGTCAGCCACGACCGCGACTTCATCGACCGTCTGGCCACCTCGACCATCGCCCTCAATGGCAGCGGCAAGATCGTTGAGACGCCGGGCGGCTGGACCGACCTTCTGGGCCAGAACCCGGGCTTCTTCGACAAGGTGCGGATCAAGATTCCCGTCAAGTCGACCCCTGCCCCGGCCCCCGCGCCCGTGGCCAAGAAGCCGGTGAAGCTGACCTATAAGGACCAGCGCCGCCTAGAAGAGCTCGACGCCCTGATCGCCAAACTGCCCGGGGACATTGCCGCGCTCGAGCAAAAACTTGAAGATCCGGGCCTGTTCGCGCGTGACCCCAAGGGCTTTGACAAGATCATGGGCAATGCCGCCCACATGCGAAAGACCCTCGCGGCGGCAGAAGAAGAATGGCTGGCGCTCGAGGAAAAACGCGAGGGACTGGCCGAGGCCTAACCGCTAGATTGAGCCCCATGACCCAGCCTCCCTCCCTTCAAACCGAGCCCCTGCCCGATGCGGTTGCTGCCAACTGGGTTGACCGGTGGGCCCCAGCGGCCCTTAGGCCTTGGCTGCAACTCGGACGGTTTGACCGGCCAGCGGGCATCTGGCTTTTGCTGCTTCCCGGCTGGCAGGCCATTGCGCTGGCCGGAGCCATGGCGGGCAAGGGTCCGGACCTGAAGCTGATGGTCCTCTTTGCCCTAGGCTCAGCCCTGATGCGCGCGGCGGGCTGCGCCTATAACGACATTGTCGACCGCGATTTTGATGCCAAGGTGGCACGAACAGCCGGTCGGCCGATCCCGTCGGGGCGGATCAGCGTCAAGCAGGCTTGGGCCTTCACGCTGGGCTGCTGCCTCTTAAGCTTTCTGATCCTGATCAGCCTGCCGCCGGTGGCCATCGCTTTGGGCGTCGGGTCGCTGGCTCTGGTCGCGGCCTATCCCTTTATGAAGCGCATCACCTGGTGGCCTCAGGCATGGCTTGGCCTGACCTTTAATTGGGGCGTTCTGCTTGGCTTTGCGGCGGCCACGGGTGGGCTTCAGCTCCCAGCCCTGCTTCTCTACGCCAGCGGCATCTTCTGGACCCTTGGCTATGACACCATCTATGCGGTGCAGGACCTCGAGGATGATGCCCTAGCCGGGGTCAAGTCGTCGGCGCGGCGGCTGGGCGATGCCGCACCCAAGGCGGTGATGGGCTTTTATCTTGTGGCCATCGCCCTTGCTCTGGCCACGATCTATACGGCGCACTTGGGCGTGGGGAGCCTGCCGCTCTTGGCTCTGTTCGCTCTGCATCTGCTCCGCCAGGCCCGATCCCTCAGGATCGATGACCCCATCGGGGCGCTTGGCCTGTTCCGCTCGAACCGCGATGCGGGATTGCTGCTCTGCGCGGCCCTGATCGCGGGCCTTTGGCACTTTGGCGCGGGCGGATAGAACAGCCATCATGATCACCGATCCCCGCGCCTTTATCCTCGACAATACAAGGCTGCAGCATCCGCCCCATGCGCCGGAACTGATCCTGCATCTGGCCGACGAGATCACGCCGATCTGGCGGATGACCGAGGAGGCGCTGGGCGAACTGGGTCTGGCACCGCCGTTCTGGGCCTTTGCTTGGGCCGGGGGACAGGCCATCGCCCGCTATCTGCTGGACCATCCGCAAGAGGCGGCCGGGCGGACCTGCGTCGACTTTGCCACAGGCTCGGGCATGGTGGCCATTGCGGCGATGAAGGCCGGTGCCGTCCATGCGCTGGGCTCCGACATCGACCCGTTCTGCGCCGCTGCCGTCGAGGCCAATGCGCAGGCCAACGGTGTCGAGGTGGCCTTTACCGAGCTAGACCTCTTGGACAGCCCGCCGCCCAAGGTCGACCTGATCTGCGCCGGGGACATCTGCTACGAAAAGCCCTTGGCCGAGCGGGTCTTGGCTTGGCTGCAAGCGGCCCACGACCAAGGCACCCGCGTCCTGATAGGCGATCCCGGCCGCACCTATTTCCCCAAAGAAGGCCTCGTGCGGCTGGCTGACTATCAGGTCGCGACGACGCGTGAACTTGAGGACCAAGAGGTTAAACGGACTGGGGTTTGGACCTTCCCGGCATAGGGAAGAGAATAGTAAGGCCCTCACCCTACCCTCTCCCACAGGGAGAGGGCTTTTTCTTTCTTGGCCCTCGCCACCTTGGGGGAGAGGGTTGGGTGAGGGGGATTTCAGAACAAGACCCCCTTCGGCCCTTTGGGCCACTTCCCCCAAAGGGGGAAGATCTGAGGGTTCTAAATCTTCCCCCTCTGGGGGAAGTACCGGCGAAGCCGGGGTAGGGGG
>CALFYB010000499.1 GCA_937952995.1 uncultured Caulobacteraceae bacterium | reverse complement strand
GGGGTACTTCTTAGACATCCGTTCGGCCATCCAGCCCATCGCCACCGTGCCGACCGCAGACGACAGGGCCACAGGGGTATTGACCATCAAGGCCGCCTCTCCGGCCGAAAGGCCAAAGCTGCGGTTCATGAATAGGGACTGGAAGGAGCTGATGCCATAGCCACAGAAGGCCGCGATGGTTGCGCCCGCGCACATGGTCCAGAAGGAGGTCTTGGTCGCCAATTCCGCCAAGGCCAACTTAAAGCTTGGCCGGGCACTGCGCACCGTACCGGGCGGATCGGTATAGCCGCGCGGGGGCTCCTTTACCGTCATCTTCAATAGAACCGCCACCAGCACGCCCGGCGCACCAATGACAAAGAACGCGGTACGCCATCCGAAGGCGTCCGTGATCGGTCCCCCGACCAGATTGGCCAAGGCCCCGCCCAAGGTCACACCCATGGCGTAATAGCCCAAGGCCGTTGATCGTTTGTTGGCCGGATAATAGTCCGCAATCAGAGAATTGGCCGGCGGCGTGCAGCCTGCCTCACCAATGCCCACAGCCACGCGGCAGGTCAGCAGCACCCAAAAGGCACCCAGCGTGATGCCCCCCAATGTCACTTCACGCGACAGACCACAAAGTGCTGTGGCCAAGGACCAAAGGCCAACACAGACCGACATGATCCAGACCCGGTGGCGCGTCTCCGCGAACTGCGCCAACGGAATGCCGATCACCGTATAGAGCAGCGCAAAGCCAAATCCGGTCAGCAACCCAAAGGCCGTATCGGAAATGCCCAACTCCGGCTTCATCTGCGGGGCCACCACAGACAACAGGCCTCGGTCTACAAAGTTGAGAATATAGACCAGCAACAGAATATTGATCACATAGAAGCGATAGGGCTGAGATCCGAACCCCACAATGTGGCCGTCCTGCTCCGCCGCAGCCGATCTGTTCACGCTTCACTCCCCAACGGGGTTCACCCCCATCTTTTGTCTGTTCCGGTCATATAGATGGGGCCCACCCTAAGGAGCCGACCGCCATCGAGCAAGGATGTCCATAGATACGCCGTCCCCAGCCTCCCTACCCCACCTGCGGCCAGTCTGGCAGGGCGAGCTTAACCGGTTGGCCCTTGAGGGTCGTGGCGAGGTGGACGAGGAAGCTGGCAATGCCCGCTGCGCCCTGCATATAGCCGGTCTGGGCCTCTAGAAAGTCGGGGCGGTCGCGGTGTTCGGCCTGGATCCAGCTTCGGCGGTCGCCCTCAAGGCGGCTATTGGCCACGATCACGTCGGCGCAGCGCTTGGCCAGCGACAGATAGGCCTCCTCGCCCGTGCGGCTGGCCATCAAAAGCGCGAACTCGCCCACACCCGCATCGCCGCAGCACTGGCTATGGTTGGCCCACAGCCCCTTTGACCGGGATTCTGGTGCCCCCAGCGCAAGCATGCCCCGGGTCAGGGCCCGCGCCTCGTCCAGCCACTCCGCCTCGCCCGTCACGTCATAGAGCTCAAGGAATAGCCGCCCCGTCCCGGCGGGACCATGACAGGCCCCCAGATAGAAGATCGGGTTGCGCGCCTCTTCGGTGTGACAGACCAGCCGCCCGTCGCCCACCGTGCTGGCGCGGCTTTGGACATATCGGGCCGCCGATTTGGCCGCTTCCAGATAGCGCGCGTCGCCCGTGGCTCGGTAGACCTCGAGCAGGAAATAGCCAACCCCCGCGCCGCCATGGGCGAAGTTGGGGGCGGTAAAGGCAAAGGGCATGTCGGCCATCATCAGCCAGCGCAGACCATCCGCCGTCGGCTCGGCCACCTCGAGCAAGCGGTCCGCGCAGGCCACCGCCCAATCCAGCGCCTTAGGGTGAAGGCCGTGCCTATGGCCATAGAGCAGGACCAGCCCCGCCCCAGCCGCGCCGACCGACTGGTCATAGATCTCGCGGTCACCGGTAAAGCCCGTGATGTCGGAAAAGGGCATGGGCTCGATCCAGCCGATCCCGGCCCCCAGATCGCTGGCCTGCGCCCGCAGATGCTCGAGGCACTGACCAGCCAGGGCGCGAAAATCGTCCCGCCCACTGGCCCGCGCCAACTCGCTCATGGCAAATGCGTAGCCCGGCCAGCCGCGCGACACACTGACCGACAGCTGATCGACGCGCCCCAGATGGGTCATCACCTCTTCGCCCGCCGCAATGGCCTTGGCCAGCGCCGCCGGATCACCCGTCGCGGCATGAAGCTCGAGCAGCAACAGGATGATACCCGACGAGCCGTGATAGAGGCTGTAGTCCGAGCCCGAGCCCTGATCCGCCCGCCGCCACTTGGCCCGCCCCTCAATCTGGTGCGCATCAATAAACTGCGCCGCCTGCTGCGCCACGGCCAGATAGTCGGTCATAAAAGCCCCCTCATCGGCGAAACTCCGCTCGCTCGGCCTAAGGCTTAGGCCGAGGGGCGTGGGGGCTCAAGGGGAAAGAGGGGGCGGGGTAGAGCGAATCCGCCGAAATCCCTGCATAAAGCAGGGCATTGCGGGCGGCGCAAGGAGAGAATAGCGCCATGACCACCCTCGACTCGAAGTTAGTTGGCGTCTTGGGCGATCGCACAACAAAGGTTTTGAAAGATCTCTACGGCTATACAACTGTGGGGGATTTACTCCATCACTATCCACGCCGATACCTAGTTCGTGGCGAACTCTCAA
>CALFYB010000498.1 GCA_937952995.1 uncultured Caulobacteraceae bacterium | reverse complement strand
GCCTGTGGCGCGGACAGTCTCAGGCCGATGCCAGAGCCATGGCCCCCGATCTGGTCACTGTGCCTGCCGATCCGGCGGCGGAGACCTTGGCTCTGAAGCGTCTGGCCCTGTGGGCAGAGCGGTTTTCGCCCTGTGTGGCCCTCATGACCGATGGTCCGGGTGTAGAGGGATTAGCGCTAGACATGACCGGCGGCACCCATCTGTTCGGGGGGGAGACGGCCTTTATTGCTGCCTTTGAACAGCGTTTGGCCAAGGCTGGCATCCTCGCCCGTGTGGCCATGGCCGACAGTTTGGGCGCGGCTTGGGCGCTGGCCCGATTTGGCGGTATGACCCAGATTGCGCCTGTGGGCGGTGCGCGCGAGGCCTTGGCCGATCTGCCGGTCGAGGCCCTGCGGCTGGAGCCTGAGGCCGCAACCCTGCTCAAGCGCTTTGGCCTGCAACGGATCGGCGATCTCTATCCCCTGCCGCGCGCGGGTCTGGCGCGGCGGTTTCGGGGGCCTCGGGCCGGGGCGATGGGCCTTAAGGTGGTTGAGCGGCTGGATCAGGCCCTCGGCTTTCGTGCCGAGCCGGTGGTGCCGGTGCGTCCGCCGCCCGCCTATCGCAGCTTTCAGGTCTTTGCCGAACCGATCACCGAGACGGCGGGGGTGGCGCTCTATCTGCCTGATCTGGCCAAGGCCTTGGCGGAGCAGCTTCAGCGCGACGGGCAGGGGGCTCGGCGTCTGACCTTGACCGGCTATCGGGTGGATGGGGCGACCACCAGCATCGAGGCCGGGCTCAGCGCCGCCTCGGCCCAGCCCAGCCATCTGCTGCGGCTGCTCAAGGAAAAGGGGCTGGAGGCGCTGGATCTCGGCTTTGGCATTGACGCCCTGATGCTCAGCGCCCCGGTCGCCGAACCCTACCAGACGCAGCAAGAGGGATTGGACGGCGAGCGGTCGGCGACGGAGGCCGCAGCCTTGGCCGGTCTGATCGATCGTCTGCAGGCCAAGCTTGGCGAAGACGCGGTCCAGACCCCCCGTCCGCGCGGCAGTTGGTTGCCCGAACGCAGCGAGGGCTGGGATGCGGCCTCCGGCCTTGGGTGCGGGGCCTTCGATCCTGTGCTTCGCCCGCGCCCGATCCTGCTGTTCCATCCGCCCGAACGGGTCGAGGCCATTGCCGAGCTGCCCGATTCTGCCCCGGCGCGGTTCACTTGGCGGCGGGTGGCGCGGCGGGTGGTGCGGGCCGAGGGGCCAGAGCGGATCGCGCCGGAATGGTGGCGGCTAAGCGCCGCCTCGCCTCGCGCCCCCCGCACACGCGACTATTACCGTATCGAGGACGAGACCGGGCGACGCTACTGGCTGTTTCGCGAAGGCCTCTATGGCCGCGAGGATCAGGACCGGACACCCGAATGGTGGCTGCACGGGGTCTTTGCATGAGCCGGTCCGATGGCCGCTGATCTGGCCTATGCCGAGCTGGACCTGCGCAGCAACTTCTCGTTTCTCGAGGGCGCGTCCCATGCGGATGAGCTGGTCCTGACGGCTAAGGCTCTGGGTCTGGCGGCGATTGGACTGGCCGACCGCAACAGTCTGGCCGGGGTGGTGCGCGCCCATGTGGCGGCCAAGGCTGAGGGTTTTCGGCTGCTGATCGGCTGTCGGCTGGTGTTCTTGGACGGGACCGAGCTGATCGTCTATCCCCGCGACCGCGCCGCCTATGGCCGCCTCTGCCGCCTCTTGTCACTCGGCAAGATGGGGGACATCCAGGGGGGACCAGAGGATCAAGATCCTGATGAGGACGACCGGATTGCCAAGGGCGACTGCCGCCTGACCTTTGAACAGGCCAAAGCCTTGGGCGAGGGGCTGATCGGACTGGTTCCCGCCCCCCTTCACCTCACGACCAAGACCGTCAGTGTCTTTGAGGCCCAGATGGGAGCGTGGCAAAGGGCTTGGCCCGATCAGCTCTATCTGGCTGCGGCTCCCCTGCGCCAAGGCGATGACCGCGCACGGCTGAACCGGCTGGCGGGCATAGCCCAGCGGACGGGTGCGCCCCTGATTGCCACCAATGGCGTGCTCTATCATGACCCCTCGCGCCGCCCCCTTCAGGATGTGCTGGCCTGCGTGCGGCAAGGCTGCCGTCTGGATGAGGCCGGTCTGAGGCTGCAGGCCCATGCCGAACGGTTCCTCAAGCGCCCGGCCGAGATGGCGCGGCTATTTCGCGGTCACGAAGAGGCGCTGGCTCGGACCATGGCGGTGGTGGAGGCCGCCCGCTTCAGTCTGGACGAGCTACAATATGACTATCCCGAAGAGCCGATCCCGCCGGGCAAGACGGCGGACCAACATCTGGCCGACCTGACCTGGGCGGGGGCAGAAGAGCGCTATCCTGACGGTGTGCCTGCCAAGGTCCAGCAAAGCCTGATCAAGGAGTTGGACCTGATCGCGCGGGTCAATTACGCGCCCTATTTCCTGACCGTCCATGATCTGGTGACCTTTGCCCGTCGCCAAGCCATCCTTTGTCAGGGGCGGGGGTCTGCGGCCAATTCGGCGGTCTGTTACTGCCTTGGCATCACGGCGGTGGACCCGGCGCAGATCGACCTGCTGTTTGAGCGGTTCATCTCTGAGGAGCGCCGCGAGCCGCCCGACATTGATGTGGATTTCGAGCATGAGCGGCGCGAAGAGGTCATCCAGTACATCTATCGCCGCTATGGCCGTCACCGCGCCGCCATCGCCGCCACCGTCATTCGCTATCGCCCCCGCTCGGCCATCCGTGATGTCGGCAAGGTGCTGGGCCTGACCGAAGATGTGACAGCGGCCTTGGCCAATACGGTCTGGGGCAGCCACGGTGCCGGGGTGGCGGACGAGCATGTCCGGGCCGTGGGGCTTGATCCCCATGCGCCGCGTCTGGCCTTGGCGTTGGATCTGGCGCGCCAGCTTTTGGACTTTCCGCGTCACCTGTCACAGCATGTCGGCGGCTTTATCCTGACCCGAGGTGATCTGGTCGAGACCGTGCCGGTTGGCAATGCGGCGATGGCGGCGCGCACCTTCATCGAGTGGGACAAGAACGATATTGACGCCCTGAAGATGATGAAGGTCGATGTGCTGGCCTTGGGCATGCTCAGCGCCATTCGCCGGGGCTTTGATCTGATCCGCGACGCCTATGGCCGGGACCTGTGCCTCGCCACCGTGCCGCGCGAAGATCCGGCGGTCTATCAGATGCTCTGCCAAGCCGATTCGGTCGGGGTCTTTCAGGTCGAGAGCCGGGCGCAGATGAGCATGTTGGCGCGCCTTAAGCCGGTCTGTTTCTATGATCTGGTCATTCAGGTGGCCATTGTCCGGCCCGGCCCCATTCAGGGCGACATGGTCCATCCCTATCTGAACCGCCGGGCCGGGCGCGAGCCGGTGGCCTTTCCCTCGCCCCATCCCGATCACGGCCCGCCCGATGAGTTGGCGCGGGTGCTGGGCAAGACGCTGGGTGTGCCGCTGTTTCAAGAACAGGCCATGCGCATTGCCATGGAGGCGGCGCGTTTTACCGGCAACGAGGCCAATGGCCTGCGCAAGGCGATGGCCGCCTTTCGCCGCGTGGGCACCATCGCCTTCTATGAGACCATGATGGTCGAGCGCATGGTCGAGCGCGGCTATGGGCGCGAGTTTGCCGAGCGCTGTTTCAACCAGATCAAGGGCTTTGGCGAATATGGTTTCCCAGAGAGCCACGCCGCCTCCTTTGCCCATCTGGTCTATGTTTCGGCTTGGCTAAAGCGCTGGTTCCCAGAGGTCTTTTTGGCCGCTTTGGTCAATAGTCAGCCGATGGGCTTCTATGCCCCGGCCCAGTTGGTGCGTGATGCGGTGGCCCATGGGGTTGTGGTGCGCCCGCCCGATCTCAATGCCAGCGACTGGGACTGCCGCTTGGAGGATAAGGAACCTGCCCCTGCCGCGCCCACCGCCTCAGGCCGCCCCCGCCGCCGGGCCGTGCGGCTGGGTCTGCGCCAGATCGATGGCTTTCGGCGCGATTGGGCCTTGGCCCTTATGGCGGCGCGGGGTGATCAGCCCTATGCCGATCTGGAAGATCTTCGCCGTCGCTCGGGCCTTAGCGGCGCGGCCTTGGACGCGCTCGCCGCCGCCGATGCCTTAGGGTCCCTCTCTTTGACCCGGCGCACGGGCCTATGGGCGGCGAGGGGCCTGCCGAGGGCTGCGCCCGCCCCCCTTTTTGCGGCCATGGGCTTGGAAGAGGCCGATGGCCCTGCACCCCTGCCGCCCTCGTCCGCCTCCCAAGAGGTGGTGCAGGACTATCAGACGATGCGCCTGTCGCTGAAGGCCCATCCGCTCAGCTTTCTGCGCCAAGATCTTGCCCGGCTGGGGGTGCAGACCGCCGCGCAACTGGCTGTGGCGGCCGATGGTGCCCGCGCCATCTCGGCAGGGGTGGTGCTGGTGCGGCAAAGGCCCGGCTCTGCCAAGGGGGTCTGTTTCATGACGCTGGAGGACGAGACCGGCACGGTCAATGTCGTGATCTGGCCCAAGCTGTTTAAGGCTAATCGGCCGGTGGCGATGGGCGCGCGGCTGCTCTTGATCCGAGGCCGCATCCAGCGCGCCGAAGGGGTGGTGCATCTGGTCGCCGACAGTCTCGAGGACCGCAGCGCCGATCTGGCCAGCCTGTCCCAAACGCCCACCGCTCGGCCCAGCCCCCATGCCAGCGGCCACCGCCATCCGCGCGACGTACGGGTCCTGCCAAGGTCGCGTGATTTTCATTAGGCGCGTTGGGGCTGGGGCCAAGCGTGGCGCTCTAGGCTTGCATCCCCACTCCATCCTCTCTACCTCTTGGGCATGAGCCATGACTGTGCCCACGATCATGAGGACGGCCCCGGTCTATCGGGCGAGACGCTGCTGGCGGAGATGGCAGCGGCGGAGAAACGCTGTTCAGACCAAGGCGAACGCTTGACCCAGCCGCGCCGACGGGTGTTGGAGCTGATGCTGGTCAGCGGCCAGCCGATGAAGGCCTACGACCTGATCGCCAACTTCGGGCCAGCGGGCCAACCGGCCAAGCCGCCGACCGTCTACCGCGCCTTGGATTTTCTGGAAAAGCAGGGCTTCGTCCATCGGATCGAGAGCCTCAATGCCTATGTCGCCTGTCACCACGGCGACCGGACCCACGCGGCGGCCTTTCTGATCTGTGACTGCTGCGGGGCCAGCGCCGAGATCGAACCGGTGGCGGGCCAAGAGATCGCCGCCATTGGTGAGCGGACCGGCTTTTTGGTCCAGACCCTGACCATCGAGGCCCATGGCCTGTGCAAGGCCTGCCGCGCCTAGGGCACCGTCTCTAACCGCGTGACGAAGGACTGCGACACAGGCTAGACAGGCCCTAACAGACGAGCATTAGGGGTCCGGCGCGTGGGCGATACACTCTCAATTGGCACAGAAATCTGGCGCGGCGGGGTCAATACCTGGGACTGCGACGAGATGGGGCACATGAATGTGCGCTTCTATGTCACCCGGGCCACAGAGGGCCTTGCGGGACTGGCCGCCGAGATGGGTATGCCCTTTGCCTTTGCGCCCCATGCCAATGCTACCCTGCTGATCCGCGAGCAGCATATCCGCTTCCTGCGCGAAGCCCACGCAGGGGCATCCTTGCACATGACCGGCGGGGTGATCAGCATCAGCGAGACTGAGGCTTGGCTGCTGCAAGTCATCTATCACTCCGACAGCGGCGAACCGGCGGCGACCTTCCAGACCCGCGTGGCCCATGTCACCGCCCGTGACGGCGCGGCCTTCGCTTGGCCTGAAGCAACCCTCAAGCGGGCCGAGCGCCTGATGGTCGAGGTGCCGCCCTATGCCGCCGTGCGCTCCTTGACCCTCACCTCGGTGGAGAGCCAAGCCAGCCTTGCCAAGGCCAACGAACTGGGAATGCAGAACATCGCGTTGGGGGCCATCATGCCTCAGGAATGCGACGTCTTTGGCCGCATGAGGCCTGAACAGTTTATCGGCCGGGTCTCTGACGGCATTGGTCGGTTGGTCCAGCCCCTGCGCAAGATCGTGTCGGACAATGCCGGGATCGCTCTGGGGCCAATCGGCGGGGCGGTGCTGGAATATCGCCTGATCTATCTGGACTGGCCAATGGCCGGGGACCGCGTGGCCGTGCGTTCTGGCCTGCAAGGGGCCGATAGCCGCACCATGCGCGTCTTGCACTGGATCTTAGACCCCGAGACCGGCAAGGCGTGGGGAATGTCTGAGGCCGTGGTCATCACCTTCGATCTGGATGCGCGCAAGGTTGTCCCGATCACCGAAACCGCCCAGTCCCTGCTGCGCGAACAGGCCACATCGGGACTGACCCTTTAGGGCTTAGCCGGCGGCTTCGGCCAAGGCTTGGCGCACCAGATCGGGTCGCTCAAGCGGCAAGAAATGGGTGGTGCCGGGCACGGTGCTGATGCTCAAGACGCCGCGCCGGTTGGTTTTGACAAAATCCTCATGCGGGCCAACCCGGCAGGTCGAGCCATGTTCGGCCTGAAAGATTTTTACCGGCCTTTGAACCTTGGCCAAGATGGGCCAAGGCCGATTGGCCATGGCGGAAAAGTTCGAGGCTTCCCACGCGGGGGCGCAGGCCAGTTCCACCTTGCCATCGGGCCGGTCGACAAAGCCGCCCTCGACATAGTCCGCCAAGCTCTCCGCAGGCCAGGTCTTGAAGGCCCCGCGCCCGGTATAGGCCGCCAGCACAGAGGCGCGGTCATCAAAGACGGACCGGCGACGAAGCGCGCCCTGCGCCAAGGGCGATTTGGCCCAATGGTCTGGACCGACCCACGGCAGGCTGCCGATGAACTGCGTGCGCTTGTCCATAATCACCGGATCAAACATCACCACGCTGCGCACCAGCGCCGGACGGGCCTCAGCGGCATAGAGCGCCATGGTCGAGCCCATCGAGTGGCCCGACAGCACCACCGGCTTAAAACCGGGCTCCTTGGCCAAGGCATCGAGAATGGCGATATCGTCATAGCGATGATCATCCCAAGACCGCCGCCCTTCGACCTTGGTGGTCAGGGTTGTTTGGCCATGGCCGCGCTGATCGACGGCCAAGATCCGCAGAGATTTGGACAGGGGACCCAGCACCGAGCGATAGGTCAGGGCATTGAACCCATTGGCGTGGATGAAGACCACATCAATCGGGCGCGACGGATCGCCAAAATCGAGCACCGACACCAGCCCTGGACCCCGGCTTGGATCAAGGCTGATCGTCCGGCGGCGCGGCTCATCAAATGTAGCGCTAGGGTTCGGCTCGGACGACATGGGGCACCTAAGACACTGAGACTGGGCACGCGATCGGAACCCGAGGCCTAGACTAAGCAGCGCTGCCCATCAATTCCATCCCTAACGCGCATTTGTCTTGAGCCCCTTGCGTCAGTGCGTTTAGGTGAAGGTCACAAACCCTAGAGGCTGAGCCATGACCCCGACCGCCCTGACCGAATCGACCTGTTTTGACGTCACCATCGAGGGCGGCGTCGCCCATATCCAGATGTCACGCCCGCAGGCCTTTAACAGCATGAACCCGGCCTTTTGGAATGAGTTGCCGGTGATCGTGCGCCAGATCAACGATCAGGCCCTTGCCCGCTGCATCGTCATCTCCTCTACAGGCAAGCATTTCTCAGCGGGCATGGAGTTGTCGGTGTTCGATGGCGCGGGCAGCACGGGGGCAAAGACCGACCGGCACACGGCGATGGAATCGTTCCGCCACCATGTCCACCACCTGCAAGACACTTTTACCTGCCTAGATCAGGCACGCATGCCGGTTCTCGTGGCCATTCAAGGCGGCTGCATCGGCGGCGCGGTCGACATGGTCTCGGCCTGCGACATTCGCTATGCCAGCGCGGATGCTTGGTTCTGTATCCAAGAGATCAATATCGGCATGACCGCCGATGTCGGCACCTTCCCGCGCCTGTGCGGTCTGATCCCCCAAGGCTGGGTGCGCGAGATGGCCTTTACCGGCCGCCGCTTGACCGCGCAGAAGGCCAAGGAGATCGGGCTGGTCAATGAGGTGTTCGAGACCCACGAGGCGCTACTGGCCCATGTGCTCGAAACCGCCCGCGAGATCGCCAGCAAGGCACCGCTGGCAGTCACCGGCTCGAAGGTGATGATCAACTATGCCCGTGACCATTCGATCAAGGACAGCCTCGACTATATTGCCACCTGGCAGACCGGAATGTTCTCGGGCCGCGACATGGCCGAAGCCTTCAAGGCCAAGTCTGAAAAGCGTGACGCCCAGTTTGACGATCTCGCTCCGATCCGGCGGTCGATGTAGGGCAGACCCCCTACCCCGGCTTCGCCGGTACTTCCCCCAGAGGGGGAAGATTTAAGAACTAAGATCTTCCCCCTCTGGGGGAAGTGGCGCGCAGCGCCGAAGGGGGGCCTACCTTTCTCCCGTGTTCCCCGCGAAGGCGGGGACCCAGACCCTTTCATACCGGCGGGAAACGGGCGGTGGTGACAGTTGATGAGCACCCCCACTCCCAACCCTCTCCCACTCAAGGGCGGGAAGGGCTTGTTTTAACGGCGTCATTGCGAGCGTAGCGAAGCAACCCAGAAGACTGGCGCGT
>CALFYB010000497.1 GCA_937952995.1 uncultured Caulobacteraceae bacterium | reverse complement strand
TTCCAAGCATTGGCACCGGTAAAGGCTTGTGGGATCGGCACTTGGAGATTGGTCGCGTTGATGCCGTTCATCATGGTGTGGCTGGTCATACCGGCGGAAGCCAGTTTGCCATAATCGGCGGCACTGCAATCCACACTCACCGTTGCCGCCCACGGCGCTATGGAGGCTTGCAGTTGGGCGCAGTTGGTCGCCGCCAGCCCAACCGGCGCGGTCGTGTTGCGGGTATAGCTGACGTTCAAGGTCGAGGAACTCAAGGTCACGGACTTCAGCGCATCGGTGACAACCTTGCCGGTGATCTGGCTAGCCGACTGGGTGAAGGTCAGATTGTCGGAAAGGGCATAGAGGGTAAAGCTATATACCTTTGCCCCCGGTCCTTGCGAACAGGGCGGCGCATAGGCGTTGCCAGCGCCATCATCAGCCGCGCCTAGGACCCCGACGCCTGACGTGTTTACGGTCAGTCGCGTGGTCGCAGCGGGGATATTATAGAGCACCCAATTCCACTTTGTCGTGCCATCGCCCGGTAGGGTCGTCATCAAAACGGTGAAGGATTTTGTCGTCGATGGCGCGCCTTTCCAGGTCAGTGGCACAGACAGTTTCCCCCCATCACAAGTAAAGGCTTGAGGAAGGGTGCCGCCCTCGATCGCTGCTGGACTAGATAGTGTGAGGGTTCCTGAGGTCACCGGAGTTGGTGTCGTTGGCGTCGTCGGTGTAGTGGTCGTAGTCGTAGTCGTTGTACCGCCCCCTCCGCCACCGCCACCGCCACATGCAGTTAGCAGGATGCCAAGGCATATGATTAAAATCACTGGAAGGCGGGACATCTGACCTCGGAAATTGTTCCTGCTTTTGGAGCATCTAATCTGATGGCAATTCCCCTAATCAAGGGGAAATTGAAATCTCCAAGTATTTATTTCACCGATTGTTCGTGGGCCTTTCTCGCGCAGATATGCCATCACCGGGTGAACCGAAGCATCAATGGCACCCCTGAGCCTTATCAATCTCGATCACGGAATCGATGATGGCAGCCCCGGCGGTTTGCGGGATCGTGGACGACATGTGTCGCTGTGAAAGTTGGTCCGTCAAATAGGATACGGATCATTGGCCGGGTGGCCATGGCAAGGGAATTTTCGATCTATGTTGTTGCGGCATTAATACCAAAGTCGATTATGGCACTATGTTTCCAGTCAAGGCGATGAGCCGCTAGACAGCAGCGGTTTGCATGCCTTCGGCTTGCAGCAACTTAGATTCGGCCTTGATCACCGATGGAATTCGCCCCCCTGCGTAGATCGGCATCTCTGCAGTTGCTTGCATGGCGAATGGCGAGACGTTTCCCGCGACGATCCCGAACAAACCACCAATATCGATACGTCCGGCTCTATAGGAACTGTCAAAGCGCAGGGTCGGATTATTCTCAACTCGTGCGCGATCAAGTCTCGCTTTCGCTTCAAGTTTCCCGGCATTTGTTTCTGGGATTGCCGGGGCGTTTGCGAGAGAATCTCCTATAGCGCCACCTAGATCATGACCCGCCGCGGCGGACGCGGTGAGCAGGCAGGTTACGGTTGCCAAGGGCAAGATCAGGCGGCGCATATCCGGTCCGATTCAATCAAAGGCGTTGCCGGGCCGAACCCCTAGTTTTTTGAAGAGCATTGCTGCTGGACAAAACCCTGTGAAGCTCGACTGCAACATGTTCGCCCCGGCGAACGCCGCCAGCCAGATAAACCCAGGATGAACCCAGTGGGCGAGGATCACGCTGGCGAGCACCACCACTCCCGCGAAACGAAAAACTGCAGCATCTAATGTCATGGTCATTTTCCTTATTTGAAACGTAATTTGCGGATGCCGAGCGCGTGCATCGCCAGCTTTTCGTAAAAAGGTTCACTGGTCCCGCGCCGCACCTTGTGGAGGAAGTATTTCTCAAACCCAATCTTCGCGAGGTGCACCCACTTGCCACTGGACGACCAATTGAGGTTGCGCGGCGGGATCTGAGGCTGAGCTACAAATGCCACACCGCCGTCGCCGAAGTCGGCAAGACATACCGCGTTCCATGTCGCTTCCTCGATGGGGTCTTGGCCGGCAAGCTCCAGCTTAAGATTGGCGGCGATTGCGGCGACCATAGATTCAATCATGAACCCGGTCTTGGGCACGCCAACCGGAACTGGCGTCGGGCTAATCGGCGGGATCGCAACGCAAACCCCCAGTGAATAGACGTTCTTAAAGGTCGGATTGCGCTGGTGCTTGTCGGCCAAGATAAATCCGCGTGGATTGGTCAGGCCCTCGATCCCATGGACGGCAGCAACGCCCCGGAACGCTGGGAGGATCATCGAGTAGCCAAATGGTAGATCGTGCTCGGACTTAACCGAACCATCATCGGCCACTTCCTCGACGTGCATGGTGCCCTCTTCGACCTTGGTGATGCGGGCGTTGGTTATCCATTTAATATGCCGATTGCGCAGTTCGCTTTCGAGCAGAGACTTAGTGTCGCCCACCCCATCTAGGCCAAGATGGCCGATATAGGGTTCAGGGCTAATATAGGTCATCGGCACGCGATCGCGGATCTTGCGGCGGCGCAGTTCTGTATCAAGGATCAGTGCGAATTCGTAAGCTGGGCCATAACATGATGCCCCCTGCGCGGCGCCGACCACGATGGCTTTTGGATTTTCGCAAAACTTATCAAAGGCGGTTGCTGCGTCAGCAGCGTGATCCGTTCGGCAAACTGAGTTTGTAAAACCATCCGGGCCAAGCCCCTCGACCTCGTCGAAGGCAAGCTCGGGCCCCGTTGCGATAACAAGAAAATCATAAGGAACTGAGGTGCCGTCGTTCAGTTCGACTCGGTTTTCCTTGGGATGCACCCGTTTGGCACCCACGGCGGTAAAGCCGATCCCCTTCTTCTTCATAATTGGCGGCAAGTGAACCCTAATCGCATCGGGTTCACGCCAGCGAACGGCGACCCAAGGATTGCTAGGCACGAACCAATAGTCTTCTTGGTCGTTGATAACGGTGACATCCGCCTTGCCTTTGGCGGCATCGCGGATTTCGTAGGCAGCGATCGTTCCACCAAGACCGGCACCAATGATTACGATTTGGGGCAATGGCATATTAATTCTCCCATTTTCAAGCCAAGCGCCTCAGCGATTGACCGAATCTGTTGAAACGAGCGCCAGTCCGTCATATAGGTATTGACTTATATAAGTGATGCGCAATATGGCAAGTGGAAAGTTACGCAACGCTACTCAAATTGCGATCACTCAACGAGAGGACGACCAAATGGTTTTTGGGTTGGGCAAGGCAAAGCACTCCGAACTGACCACGCAGGAACTCGAGGCCATGCTGCGAGTAGATCAGGCGGTTGTCATTGATGTGCGCGAGGTCGACGAGTTTGAAAGTGGGCACATTCCGGGTGCGGTCAATATGCCGCTATCGACGTTCCAACCTTCTCAACTGCCCGACGCCGCTGGGAAGAAATTGGTTCTCGCCTGCCTCGGCGGCAAACGATCAGCTATGGCGCTCGATAGGTGTAACGCGGCTAAGGCTGCGGTCGATACCCATCTCACGGGCGGGTTTAACGCTTGGCAATCGGCCGGCTTGCCGGTCGAACGATAGTTAAGTTTTGCAAGGATCATAACGATGCGCAGATACCTCTTGGCCTTTACCGCCCTAGGCATAGCGGCGCTCAGCCTGCCGCTAACCGGATGCAGCCGTGGTGATGAGATTGCGCAAACCGCCAAGGTGCCCGCAGGGCCTCGCCTCGTCTTGGCACCAAGCGACGCGGTTAATTGGCAAGATGTAAGTGCGGAAATTACAACGACGAACCAAGCCCAGGTGATCGCCCGAATCCCTGGCATCTTGACCACGATCACCGTCAAAGAGGGTGACATGGTCAATAAGGGGCAGCCCATTGGGCGCATTGTAGACGATCAGCTGGGCTATCAAGCCCAAGCCGCTAGCGCTCAAGCCGCGCAGGCTCAGGCAGAACTCGAACGGGTTCGTTTTCTCTACAAAAATGGTGTTTACGCTAAGGCAAGGCTTGAACAGGCTGAAGCCATGGCGGCCACCTCAAGCGCTCAAACTTCGGCAGTTCGAGCCGTGGCAAGTCAGGGTAGCGTCGTTGCTCCAGCGAGCGGTCGCGTTCTTCGCGCTGATGTGCCTGCAGGGTCTCCTGTGACACCGGGGATGACCATCGCGACCATTACGGCGGGCCCAACCATCGTCCGTTTAGAAGCACCGGAATCGCTCGCCAACAAGGTCCACGTGGGATCGCATGTTACCGCAAGCGACATTGGTGAGGGCACGGCAGTGGGCACAGTCATCAAAGTCTACCCGTCTGTAATTGCCGGACAGGTGCTGATGGACGTGAACATGCCGGGTATTGATAACCGCCTGATTGGTCGCCGCGTTGCTGCAAAAGTCGACACAGGCACTCGTAAAGCACTGTTGGTGCCCACCGGTTATATCACCAATCGTTATGGCATTGATTACGTTACGATCCTTGCGCCGGATGGTTCGGCAGCCCAAGTGCCTGTCCAAATCACCGCGGCTACAGAACCGGGCAAGCTGGAAATCCTCTCCGGGGCGGCCTCTGGCGATATGCTGATCGGTGCTGCCAGCGGTCAACTTAACGGAGCTCGGCGCTGATGAACCTCGGCATCTCGGGCAAGCTGACCCGGGCGACCATCCAGTCGCCACTTACCCCTCTCTTCCTGTTAGCAGCGATCCTTGTTGGCCTGCTGGCAACGATTACGATCCCACGCGAAGAAGAGCCGCAAATCAAAGTGCCCATGGTGGACATCATGGTGCAGGCACCGGGTCTGTCGGCGCAGGACGCGGTCGAGCTCGTTGGGAAGCCGCTTGAGACCATTGTAAAGAGCGTCAACGGCGTAGAGCATGTCTACACTCAGGCTCAGGATAATGGCACCTTAGTAACGGCCCGCTTCCTTGTAGGATCGAACCCCGAAGACGCGGCTATTCGCATCAGCGAGAAAATCGAAGCCAACAAGGACCGTATACCCGTTGGAATACCTGCGCCGCAGGTTACCGTGCGCGGTATCAACGACGTGCCAATCGTAGTCTTGACCCTAACCCCAAAACCGGGAGCGGCAGGCAATTGGAACGATCAAGCGCTTGCAGAACTGGCGGGCAAACTCAGGACCGAGATCACCAAGGTCGATGATGTCGGGCTCACCTTTATTACAGGTGGGCAGCACATGGCACTCCGCGTGGTGCCGGATCCTGCCAAGTTAGCGGTATACCGCGTGCCGCTGGGCAATCTGATTGAGGCTGTAAGCCAAGCCAATCGGGCTTTCCCCGCTGGAACCGTGCGCGAAAGCGGCCAGGCCGCAATGGTCATTGCCGGTCAGTCGCTTCGTGACGCTCAGGACCTCTCCCGCTTGACCGTACGCTCCGCCAGTGGGGCCTCTGTTTTGCTGTCCGACGTCGCAAAAGTCGAACAGGCCCCGACCCAAAATCAGGCCCATGCCTGGCGCTGGGCGAAGGATGACCATTCGAACTGGAACATGGCTCCTGCCGTGAGCCTCGCTATCGCCAAACGTGCGGGTGCCAACGCAGTCACAGTGTCGGAAGATGTTGTAACGCGCGTAAACACCCTCAAAAACACACTGATCCCTGCAGGCGTCGAGGTATCGGTCACCCGCAACTATGGTGAAAGTGCCAACGAAAAAGCTAACGAGCTCATTTTTCATCTGGCGCTAGCCACCGTCTCAATCGTCGTGCTGATTGGCTTCACCGTTGGCTGGCGCGAGGCGGGCGTCACCGCAATCGTTATCCCGACAACGATCATGCTCACCATGTTCGCCTCGAATATCATGGGCTTCACGATCAATCGGGTCAGCCTGTTCGCGCTGATCTTTTCGATCGGCATCCTCGTTGATGACGCGATCGTCATGATCGAAAATATTGCCCGGCATTGGGCGATGAACGATGGACGCAGCCGCATCGACGGCGCTGTCGATGCGGTAGCCGAGGTTGGCAACCCAACAATCATTGCAACACTGACCGTGGTCGCCGCACTGCTGCCGATGCTGTTCGTCTCAGGCCTTATGGGGCCCTACATGGCCCCGATCCCGATCAACGCGAGTGCCGCGATGATCTTCAGCTTCTTCGTCGCCGTGATCATTGCGCCGTGGTTGATGGTTCGCTTTGCACGTAAAACCCTAGCTCAAGGCCACGAACAGCATGGTGGCAAGCTGGGTGCTTTTTATAAACACTATGCCAGCAAAGTTATCGCTACGCGGCAGAGCGCACAACGGTTCCTGACCATTGTCGGCGTCGCCACGCTGGTGGCCTGTTCGATGTTCTATTTCAAAGCTGTGACGGTAAAGCTGCTGCCGTTCGACAACAAGAGCGAAGTCCAGCTTGTTGCAGACCTGCCAGAGGGCACCAGTCTAGAGACAACATCGCGCGTGCTTGAACAGGCTGCGGCCGTAGCAAGGAGCGTGCCCGAGGTCGTCTCGATGGAGGCCTATGCGGGAACCTCAGCTCCATTTAACTTCAATGGACTTGTGCGGCACTACTTTCTGCGGTCTTCACCTGAGATGGGTGATCTTATGATCACGTTGCTCCCCAAAAGTGATCGTTCTCGAACCAGTCACGATGTCGCGGTAGACTTGCGAGGAAAGCTAAAGACGATAGCCTTGCCCGTTGGCGGCTCGCTGAAGGTTGTTGAAACCCCGCCTGGCCCACCCGTGCTGGCAACACTGCTGGCCGAGATCTATGGACCTGATGAGGCTATCCGACAGAAAACAGCGGCTCAGGTTGAGAGTATATTCAAGTCGGTGCCCTACATCGTGGACGTCGACAACAGCTTCGGGCAGCCCCGTCCGACACTCAAGCTAACGCCAGACCGGGCGAAGCTTGACCATTATGGCCTGTCCGAACGGCAGCTTTTCGATAGCATCAGCGCACTTATGGGTACGCAGGTGGTCGGTTATGCCCCGCGAGGAACGGATCGCGATCCGCTGCCGATCGAGCTTGCCCTCGATCAGTCGCAACGCAGTTGGTCTGCATCGTTGGCCGCGACCCCCGTTGCGGCAACCTCTACCGGGCAACTGGTGCCATTGGGCGAATTGGTGACCGCCCGCATGGAACCAGGCGGACAGACAATCTTCCGGCGCGACGGTCGCGGGGTCGCGATGGTGACCGCAGAGCTCGCTGGGCGTTATGAAGCGCCGATCTACGGCATGCTTGCGGTCGACGACGCCATCAACCGGTTCGACTGGAAAGCGCGTGGACTGGAAAAGCCCACCATCAACCTTCACGGCCAGCCTAAGGACGAGAGCAAAGCATCGGTGCTATGGGATGGTGAATGGGAGATCACTTGGGTCACGTTCCGGGACATGGGCGGTGCATTTATGGTCGCGCTGCTCGGGATCTATGTCCTCGTCGTTGGCCAGTTCCGTAGCTTCACCATTCCACTAGTAATCCTCACGCCAATCCCGCTAACGCTGATCGGCATCGTTTTTGGCCATATGGTGTTTCGCGCACCCTTTACGGCGACATCGATGATCGGGTTCATCGCTCTGGCGGGTATTATTGTTCGAAACTCGATCCTGCTGGTCGATTTCATCCGTCACTCGCGCGCGCCAGACAGGAGCCTGCGCGAAACGCTCCTAGAAGCGGGCATGATCCGCTTTAAACCCATCGTCTTGACAGCGGCAGCCGCTATGATCGGTGCGACAGTGATCCTCAGTGACCCGATTTTTCAAGGCCTTGCGATCTCGTTGCTTTTTGGGCTTGCCTCATCAACCCTGCTGACTGTGCTCGTCATCCCAGCCATCTACATTGTCTTGCGCGACGACGGTCGACCATTAGCGGAACCACATCTATGAAGCCCACCAATCTGTCAGACCTCAAATCCAATGCTACCATGATGGCGGGGCGTCTGAAGCTGATGAGCAACCCAGTAAGGTTGATGATGCTGTGCCGGATGGATGAAGGCGAAGTGACCGTCAGCGAATTGGTTGAGCAAAGCGGACTTTCCCAGCCGTCCGTCTCACAACATTTGGCAATGTTACGGGATGAAGGTGTCGTCAACATCCGTAGTGAGGCACAGGCGCGTTTCTACAGCCTCAAGGATCCCATTGTACGCGGGGTCATTAATACCCTTTGTGAGTTGTGCGGCGAGAGCCGACCCTAGTTCCTCTCAGCCTTAAAATTGAAGGATGACAATGGCCGCATGCACTTTAGTCATTTGCCCGCCTCGTCAACGATAAATGACTGAAAACTATCAGTTGGCTGGAAGCGTTGTGGGGCATTAAATTTTTATCCTAAAAGTGTCGCCAGCCTTAAATCCTTCCCCATAGGCTTGTTTATCGACCGCCTGACGCACCTCCATTGATGCAATCGGAGCCTTTAGTCCATTTGAGATTGTGATTGTTGGATGCGGTCTGAGCCATGTCTACTACGCTGATCGTCGAGGTTTGAGGCCGTCGCTTCGTTCGATTGCTTGACAAAGTGAACGTTACCACTAAGGTGAACGTTAACAATTGACGGTTCATGTGCAGGTCGCACATCAGAGATCGGAAGAGCACACGTCTGAACTCCAGTCACACAGTG
>CALFYB010000496.1 GCA_937952995.1 uncultured Caulobacteraceae bacterium | reverse complement strand
TTGCTGATGACCACGAAGGCGGCGAAGGCGGCCGCGCCGTAGGCGAAGAGGCGGTTCTGGTTCATGGGTTCGCTCCGGCGACGGGAACCGGCAATTGCGGCGCGTTAGACGACTGGGCTGCGGGGGCGGAGGGCGCCGAAGGGGCCTGAGCGCCGCCGCCGCGTGCGCGGAACACGTCCGGCGGTAAGATGATCGGGGCACTGGTGTTCTTACCATCGACCAACACCTTGTTGGACTTGGCCAAGACCCGTTCCATGGTTTCCAGATAGAGCCGCTGGCGGGTCACGGCCGGTGCGCGCTTATATTCGGCATAGATCTGGTTGAAGCGTGAGGCCTCACCCTGCGCTTCGCGAACGATCTGTTCGCGATAGCCTTGGCTGGACTGGACGATGCGCGAGGCGTCGCCCTTGGCTTCGTTGATCACGCGGTTGCGATAGGTGTTGGCTTCATTGACCAGAGACTGGGCGTCCTGTCCGGCGGTGGCCACGGCGCGGAAGGAGTCGATGACATCCTTGGGCGGATTAGCGTTGCGGATCTGGACGGCGTCGACAAAGACACCGGTGCCGTAGCGATCCAGCATCTTCTGCATCAGCTCTGCGGCTTCGATCTGAACCTGGCCACGGCCATTGGTGAGGATGGCCTGAAGCTTGGTCTTACCGATCACTTCGCGCATGGCACTTTCGGCCACGGCCTTAACCGCGTCGTCAGGGTCTTTGACGTTGAACAGGTACTTGGCGGCGTCCGAGACGCGCCACTGCACACTGAAGGCCAGATCGACGATGTTCTCGTCACCGGTCAGCATCAGGCTTTCCTGAGGAATCTCGCTACCGGTCGCACCGCCGATGTCGACACGGTTCAGGTCGGTGACCTTGACCTTCTCAACCTTCTCGATCGGATAGGGCAGGTGATAGCGCAGGCCCGGGCTGTCAGAGCGTGAATAGGACCCAAAGGTCGTGACCACGGCCTGTTCGTTCGGCTGGACGATATAGACGCCCGACAGGGCCCAGGCTCCGAAGGCCACGCCAGCGATGGCCGCTGCCGCCGAGGGAGTGAGGCCTTGGCCACCGCCCTTGCCGCCGCCAAAGCGTTTGTTCAGGCTAGCGATCAGTTGGCGGATCATCGCGTCAATGTCGCCGCCGCCGGGAGGGGGAGGCGGGGGACGGCGCGGACCGCCGCCGCCAGGTCCACGCGGCGGGCCGCCTTTACCACCATCGGCAGGTGGAGGAGAGCCCCACGGGCCGGGGTTAGATCCGTTGTTGGAATTATCGTTCCAGGCCATGAATTCGCGTCGTCTCTCGATGTCCCGCAAACCATGCGGATGGGCTAAGGGTTCCGCGAGCCTTGTAAACTGGCGCGTAAGTTCGGATATGAGTTCCCGACCCTCACAGTGCAAGTCGCAAATCCCAATGTCCGATACAGAACGTCAGAATATCTTGTCTAAATTGAACCAAATTGTCGATCCGAGGTCCGGACGGGGCCTCGTCGACGCAGGATTGGTCCAAGGACTGGTCGCTGCGCGGGGCCGAGCGGGGTTCATGCTGGAGGTCGCGCCCGCCGATGTGCCGCTTTATGAGGCCGTCCGCAGCCAAGCCGAATCGATGTTGGCGGCCTTGCCGGGGGTTGAGCGCGCCCAGGTGGTCCTGACCGCCAGCGCCGAGCCTGCTCTGCCACCCGGTCAGGTTCGGGTTCGCAAGGGCGCGACGCTGTCACCGCAAGCCGTCTCGCAAAATGCGCCGAGCCGACCTACGGGGGCGATGAAGCCCGCCCATGTCCGGCACGTTCTGGCCGTGGCGAGCGGCAAGGGTGGCGTTGGTAAATCCACCGTCTCGGTTAATCTGGCCTGCGCCTTGGCGCGCCTGGGCCTGAAGGTCGGCTGGGGGCTGCCGGCGGCGTTCACTGGTCACTATATCGGTGAACCGCGCGACCCCGCGTCAATGCGCCCACCGGTCGTCGTTCGCCCGATCGTTGACGGCGTGCCTGGCGCGGTCGAAATGGTTGCTGGTCCGATCGTCGATGGGACGGTCCTCAAGCGCGCGCCCAACAAGCTTAAGGGCGTGGCCCAGCTGGTAAAAATGGCCATGGCCGGCGAAGACCCGATGCGCGCCGGGGCCTATATGCTCCACTTCATCGTCGATGGCGCGGATGCCGTTGTCGTCGAGCTGAGGGCCGATCTCGTCGGCGCTCACGACGTCGCACCGTCGCGGAATCCACGGCGCAGCTCGGTGAAGTCGTCACGCCGCTCGGCCCACCACCCGCCGAGCACGCACAAGGCCGCCTGAGCGTGGCGGGCAATCGACGTCGCCGAGCCGTCGAGTAATT
>CALFYB010000495.1 GCA_937952995.1 uncultured Caulobacteraceae bacterium | reverse complement strand
TGGCCGCCGCTGCCAACACCAGACCTTGGGTCCAGCCGCGACCATCAGCCAGAATCAAGGCCTCATCCAGAAGGCCCTGCTCTGTGGTTTCGTCCCACCCTGCGGCAGGGGATGTGGACAGGGAGGGTTGCGATTGCTTGGACATAGGCCTCTATATAGATCGCCTTAGCCCGCCCGTCATCGGCCGCGAACGGTGTCTTTGCCGCAGATCACAAGGACCGTTGGCTTTTTGCGCAAATCAGTTCTGAATCTCGCCTCTGCGAGGACTGGCTGGTAGACAGGCCTCAAAGCCTCTGGTATCAGCGCGGCCAAGCACGAAGGGATTTTCCCTCGGGCAATGGATTTTTATTCGCTAGCACTCGGCCCGAAGGCGCATGCCTTCGAAAGGTAGGCTTAGGTTAGCGCGCTTTGGAGGACTTGGTCATCGTTCAGATTTTCGTGCGCGACAATAATGTCGACCAAGCGCTGAAGGCGCTCAAGAAGAAGATGCAGCGCGAAGGTTCGTTCCGTGAAATGAAGCGGCACGTACATTTCGAAAAGCCTTCTGAGAAGCGGGCTCGCCAAAAGGCTGAAGCTGTGCGCCGGGCGCGCAAGATGGCTCGCAAGCGCATGCAGCGTGAAGGCCTGATCGCAGCACCGAAGAAGCCTGTTCGCTAGGCTCTAGGGGTTTTGCCGTAAGGCAGGACCGCTGTTAGATCGACCCAGCTATTGAGGCCGCGCAGGGAAACCGGCGCGGCCTTTGTCGTGTCTTGGTGGCGGGACCCTTGTTGGCCAGCCTAGGCCGGTTTGGACCGGAGCCCGATCAAGCCTTTGGCCACGCCCACGATCAGGGCCTTGGGGTCTAGCTTGCTGGTCGATAGGGCCCCAGCGCGGAACGCCTTGCCCGAGAGCCAAAGGGTGACGGCGATAAAGGCGATCATTCCCAAACCCGTGCCGACCAACTCCCAGAGGGTGGGGCCCGAGGCCGCGCGGACCATCATCATGAACGGCGTGAAGGGCGGGACCCAGCAGAGGACCTTGATGATCGGCATGTCAGGGTGGGTGATGGACTGCGACATGAAGATCATCGGAATGGACAGGACCAACATCATCGGTCCGACGAGGGTCTGAGCCTCGCGCGTGGTCTCGCAAAAGGCCCCTATGGCGGTAAAGACGCAGGCATACATCAGATAGCCCCCGACCAGATAGAAGCCGAAATAGTAGGCTAGGCCCTTGCTGGCTAAGATGGCGACCAGATCCTCAGAAAGCCCCGGCGCGCTGGTTAGCAGCATGGCTGTGCCGAGGGTCAGCCAGATGCCAAGGACCGAAAAGGTGACTGCCGCCACGCCAAGAATTTTGCCGCCCATGATCTCGGTGGTCGAGGCGGAGGCGAGCAGCACCTCAAGCACACGGCTGGACTTGTCCTCCACAACACTGTTCAGCAAGATACCTACCCCGCTGAGGATGACCGTCCATAGGCCCATGGCCATGACAAAGCCGATCACGGTTGGCAGGCGGTCGCGCAAGGACACCTGATCGCCTTGTGATTTCGGGGATCGAAGGCGCACGCTGGGTGCGGCGGTATCAATGTCCTTCAAGAGGGCGTCTGACACCCCGGCCTGCGTCAGGCGCATGCGCCGATCCTCATCGCGCAGAATGTCTTTCAGGCTATCGTCTAGCGTCTGAGGGCCGATATTGCGGCTCCAGAAATCAACCGATAGGGCTTTGGTGTCGGCGGTAATGATCGCCCCGTAGGTCAGGCCGCTAGCGGTCTCATCGGCCAGATAGGGCTTGAGGGCCTTGCCGGCGGCCTCTGCTGACGTGGCGGCGGCCACGGGGCCGGGTGCTGGGACGATCTGAACCTCTGCGGACGGGGCTTTGAAGGCTCCAGCAACCTTGGGGGCGAGCGATGTGAAGGAGGCCTCAGCCGCCTTGAGGCCTTGGCTATCGAAGCTGGCCATAATGGCCTCCCCCGCCTTGGGTCCGGCTGCCGCTGTTGCCGCCGCCGCCATAGCCTTGGCGACACGAACGTTTTGTTGGCGTTCAAATTCCTTGATGATCACGGGCGTCAGATTGCGACCGCTCAGATCAATGATCGCCATATTCGGTGTGGGTGCCGAGCGTGCGACCAGGGTCGGGGCCATGATTGCGAGCCCCATGATCACCGGCAAACCGGCGATTGAGAGCCAAAAGCCGACAGTGCGCACATAGCTGAGATATTCGCGCAGGGCGATCTTGAGCAGGCGTCTCATATCTGGTCCCCCGTTAAGGCGATAAAGGCATCGTGCAGACTGGGTTCTTTCAATTCAAAGCGCCGAATGTCGAGCCCTTGGGTAAAGGCGGCGCGCAAAGCCTCCTGCCCGTTCGCGCTGGGCTTAAGGGTCGCAGACAATTGAACCTGATCGGTCCCGTCTTGGTCGTTAAGGGCGGCGACCTCCACACGCTCGATGCCGGGCAGGGCCTGAACCGCCGCTAGGCTGATATTGCCTTCAAGTACCAGCAGGCGCGGAGCATGGCTGCGAGCGTCACTCAAATCGCCGTCAAACATCTTGCGGCCCCTAGCCATCAGCACCACCCGATCACAGAGCCGCTCGGCATGTTGCATCACGTGGGTCGAGAATAGGACGGTTGAACCCTTGGCAGCCAGCCCGCGAATGATGGCCTCTAGGGATTGCTGGTTGACCGGGTCAAGGCCGGAGAAGGGCTCATCGAGAATGACCAGATCTGGCTCGTGGGCGATGGCTGACAGCAGTTGAACCTTCTGGGACATGCCTTTGGATAGGGCCTTGATCGGACGGTTCATGGCCGCGCCAAGGCCCTGCTCCTCGAGCAGCTGTTTGGCTCTGCGCCGCGCCTCTCGGTCGCTCACGCCCTTGAGCCCGGCAAAGAAGGCAATGGCGTCAACCGGGGTCATGCGTTTGTAAAGGCCCCGCTCTTCAGGCAGGAAGCCAATCCGTTCACGCACCTTGCGCGCGTCGTTGGTGCCGAGAACCTCGATAGAGCCCTCGGTCGGTTCAACAAGGCCAAGGATCATGCGGATGGTCGAGGTCTTGCCCGCGCCATTGGGGCCGAGAAAGCCGCAGATCTGGCCAGTCTCAACCCCGAAACTGAGAGACTGAACGGCTGTAAAGTCGCCATAGCGTTTGGTCACGCCATTGAGACTGAGGGCGGTGGTCATCAGTGAAAGACCCTTCGCTAGCCGTTGAAGCGATCAGGGCTGGTCTATGATCTGGATCAGATCAACCCTTGGTGTCTATGACCTTACGCACCTGCGCAATCGCCCGCAAGATGGCACCGTTATGCTGCAGGCCTAGGACGCTATTGTGGCTGGCTTCGGGTACATTGACCGCCATGCCATATTTTGAGGCAAGCGCCGGTGCGGCCTGAAGCTCTTTCCACTGTTTGCGCGCGCCTTCGGCCGGACCGGCAGTGACCACCATGACCGGCAAGGTCGGGGTATATTGACCGGCCGCTGCGGCTTGCTTGGCGCTCTGCGGCCATTGGGAAACCTCCTCAGCGGCGTTGCGCGCATGGACCCCGGAAGCGAAGGCGCGGCGCTTTTCAGCGGAGGCGGCGGGTGGCAAGCCAATCTTGTCTCCCAGCCGCGTGCCCGAGAGGGGCTTGAACAGGCCCGTGGAGGCCCCCCACGCGGCCATCCGCGAGGCGGTGGCGAAGGCGCTCACAAATTGTGCCACTTGTGGCATCGCCGTGGCTTCAGGCGAGGCGGCATCGACCAAGACGACGCCCACTACCTTGTCGGCATTGCGGGCCGTGAAGAGGCGCGCATAGACCCC
>CALFYB010000494.1 GCA_937952995.1 uncultured Caulobacteraceae bacterium | reverse complement strand
ATTTAACTCTCCTATCTATAAACTTTATATAGAGACATACCCTGAGGAGATCTGACGATACAATCAATTAATGGATATCGAAGCACTTCTCCTTTCCCTCAAGCTGGCCATGTGGACCTTGCTCCTCATCCTTCCGTTTGGCATTTGGGTGGCACATTCTCTGCAAAGCATGGGTAAATATAGGTCTTGGTTGGAGGCTGCTCTAGCACTTCCGTTAGTTTTACCCCCTACCGTTCTAGGCTATTACCTTCTTGTCGGTTTTGGAGGAAAAAGCATTTTGGGTTTCCCGCTGGTGTTTTCATTCACCGGAATCTTGATTGCCTCTTTCATTGTGAATTTACCTTTCGCTATTCAGCCAATCCAACGCGCTTTTGAGGCAATTAATCCAGAGATTCGAGAGGCTGCTCAAGTGAGCGGCCTGTCTAAATGGCAAATCTTTCGCTTAATTGAATTACCGCTGGCCTGGCGAGGCATTACCAGTGCAGCAGTTTTAACGTTTGCCCATACCCTCGGGGAGTTTGGGGTCGTCCTGATGATCGGCGGCGGCATACCGGGTCAAACCGAAGTGATTTCGGTCAAGCTCTACCAACTGGTCGAATCCCTTCAGTTTGGCGAGGCGCATAAGCTGGCGGCGGGTCTCCTTCTGTTCAGCTTTATCGTGCTGCTGACCATGTTCCTGACCGAACGGCGTTCTCGAAAGACCGTCCCATGAGCGGCCTAGACGGCGAACATGGGGTTCAGGCCGAGTTTGACGGCCTCCTCGGCCGCTTTCGCCTCAAGGTTAGCCTGACCATTCCACCGAAGGGAATCACGGCTCTGGTCGGTCCATCCGGGGCAGGCAAGACCAGCCTTCTAAGGGCCATCGCGGGCCTGACCCGCCTGCCGGGCAGAGTCGTGATGGACGGCGAAGTCTGGCAGGATGGGCGGCGCTTTGTTCCGGTGCACAAACGCGCTCTGGGGATGGTGTTCCAAGAGTCTAGCCTCCTGAGCCACCTGTCGGTGAAGGATAATCTGCTATTTGGCTATCGGCGCTCCATGGCGCCCAAGACCATGAGCCTTGATGAGGTCGTGCCGCTGCTTGGGCTTGAGCCCCTGATCGGCCGGTCAACCGATCACCTGTCAGGCGGCGAGCGGCAAAGGGTGGCCTTGGGTCGGGCGCTCCTATCGCAGCCGCGCCTGCTGTTGATGGATGAGCCGCTCTCCAGCCTCGACGCCCAAAGCCGGGCTGACATCTTGCCGTTTTTGGAAGCTCTGCATCGGACCCTGTCTATTCCTGTGCTCTATGTCAGTCACGACGCCGAAGAGGTCGCGCGGCTCGCCGATCATGTGGTGACCCTCAATGCCGGACAGATGGTCGGTTCGCTTCAACCCGCCACACCCGACCCGCTTAGCGCCCTCTCGCAGGATCAGATCAAGGACCTTGCGCGCCAAGCCCTCGAGGCCGGGATCAAACCGACTATTCCTTCGGCACGCTAATCTCTGCGCCCTGCGCTTTTAAGCGGTCCAGCACGCCATTGGCCCGCAACAGAAGGCGTAGGTCGATGATGGCCACGGTGGTGCCCGAGTGGCTCAAGGCCTTGTCCAGCGACCTGACCGACTGCACCGTATCTTGCTCAAGCAAACTGGTCAGGCTGGGCAACTGTAAGAGACAGCGGTCCAAGAGGTCGGCGCTAGCGTTATCACGAACCGTAGCCAAATCACCCGAGGCCCAAGCCTGCGCCGCCGCCCGCCCGCGTGCGGCCTCCGCGTCAATATCGTTCAGAGCCGCCGTCAGACAGGCTTCATGCTGAGCCGATGTCAGATTGGCGGCGGATTTGACCATAGCCCCCAAACGAATGTCGGCCATGGGTTCTATCTTCAGGCGACGTCCGCGCTGCGCCTTAGCCATCCGCTGCACCGTCGTGGCAGGCTTGCCCGTCGATAGACCCTCATGTTCACGAAAGTCGGCCAGCAGCATCAGGCCGGCAATGGCGGGCTTCCAATGGTCATAGCGGCCAGGCCCCATGCCAAGACGCTCGCGGGCCCCAACAAATCGCTCACGAAGGGCGGGCGACAGATTCGGCTCCAGCCTTTGACCGAACCCTTGACGAAGGCTGGCGACCCGAAGGGTCATGCCCGGCAGATCCGTTAAGGACGGCTTGGCCTGAGGCGGGACCAAGAGCAGGTCCGCCACATCCAAGGCCCGCTCTAGGCGCGGCGAAGTCCATTTCAACTGATGGGGCAAGGGGGCCAAGCCACCCAGCACAACCACTTCAGAGTCCCCGCGCTTGACCTTCCAAAGGGCTGGGCCCAAGGGCCGCCCCTCGATCACCAGTTCCTCAACAACAGCGCTGGTGTCGGTCGGCAGCGCGACAACCTCTTGGGCTTTAGCGCCCTGAGATGCGAAGAACAGACTGACTGCCGCGAGCAAAAGACCCTGCCTCATGGGATAGACCTCCACGCCAGAACACGGATCACCCGGTCACCTGCGACGAGTGTAATCTGGATTTAGGCCATTATCGGGCAGATTGTGATGATCAATCGCGCCTCACAGTTCGTTCGGCATAATCACCAATCTCCTGTAGATTGGGATCCAGCCTCCATTGGAACTGTCGCCATGTCCGTGATCCTCAACCTGATCTGGTTTGTCCTTGGCGGGTTTGTGTCGGGATGCGCGTGGTTGCTCGCGGCCCTGCTGCTCGGGATCACCATTGTGGGCCTTCCTTGGAGCATGGCAGCCGCGCGGATTGGCCTCTTTACCTTCTTCCCCTTTGGCCAAAAGGTCGTCGATCGCGAGACCATCACCGGTCATGGCGACCTAGGCACGGGGCCTGCCGGTTGCCTGCTCAACATCATTTGGTTCGTGCTGGGTGGCTGGTATGTGGCCTTGGCTCACCTGATCATTGGCGCGCTGCTATGCCTTCCCATCATCACGATCCCCTTTGCCCTGCAGCATTTTAAGCTTGCCGCCATTGCCATGGCCCCGGTCGGTAAGACCGTCATTCCGACCTAGGCGGACGAGATCATGATCCCCATCACCGATGCCATCAGCCTACATGATGATGAACTGGATATCAGTTTCATCCGCGCGTCTGGGCCGGGTGGTCAAAACGTCAATAAGGTGTCCTCGGCCGTCCAACTGCGGTTCGACGCCCGTCGCTCACGGTCGTTGCCCAACGATGTCAGTATCCGGCTTCAAGCGCTGGCGGGCAGTCGCCTGACCCTCGAGGGGATCATCATCATCACCGCCGATCGCTTCCGTACTCAAGAGCGCAACCGCGCCGATGCCATTGAGCGTTTGAGCGATCTGATCCGCAAGGCTGCCTACCGCCCCCCGGTGCGGCGCGCGACAAAGCCGACCAAGGCCTCAAAGGTTCGCCGGGTGGACTCCAAGGTCCGGCGCGGGGACTTGAAATCGACTCGCTCTCGGCCGACATCCTCAGACTGAACTTGCGAAATCATCGAACGGGGCTAGTCTCCGGCTTAAACGACACCCTCCCCTAACCCTCGCCGGACAAGGAACAGACACGTGCGTCACCCTACCGCCCTATTGGCCGCTGTTGGCCTCGCCGCCCTCCTCATTGGCTGCAGCAAGCCTGCCTCCCAGACCGAAACCGCCGCCGCACCTGAAGCCTCCGAAGCGGCACCGGCTCCTGAGGTCAGTGACGCTGATAAGCTGAAGATGCTGGCCTCCCTGCCCGCGCCTTACAACGCCGCCGACCTGGAAAATGGCAAGCGCAAGTTCGCGCTCTGCCGCTCGTGCCACACCGTCGCTGAAGGTGGTCCCAACATGACCGGCCCGAACCTCTATGGGATTATCGGACATAAGGCTGGCTCCCATGAGGGCTATGCCTATTCTGACGCCCTGAAGGCTGCTGGCTATGTTTGGGATGCGGCACACCTCGACACCTGGATCACCGATCCAAAGGCGATGTTACCCGGCAACAAGATGACCTTCTTGGGCATCAAGGAAGCCAAGGACCGCACGGACGTCATCGCCTATCTGATGGTTGAAACCGGCGCAGCCAAGCCTGCCCAAAACTAACCGAGCCTGTGGGTCATGGCCGAAAGGCCATGACCTATTGTCGGTCCCTAGGTCAGGGCCACATCCGTGCCCGCCGCCGCCTTTTGCGCCTTGATGCGCTTGCGCTCAATCAGCCAGACACACCAGATTGAGACTTCGTAGAGCAGGATCAGCGGCATGGCCAAGGTGATCTGGCTGATCGGATCTGGCGGCGTGACAATGGCTGCCACCACAAAGATACCCAAAATGGCATAACGCCGACCGCTCCGCAGCAGCTTGGACGAGACAATCCCGGCCTGCCCTAAGAGCGTTAGAATGACGGGCAATTGGAAACAGAGCCCAAAGGCCAGCACCAAGGTGGTCACGAGGGTCAGATAGTCCGATACCTTGGGTACCAACTCGACCGTAATATTGCCTGACCCAAAAATTTGCTGAGACAACGAGAACCACAGCACGAACGGCAGCATGATATAATAGACCAAGGCCGCGCCCATCATAAACAGGACCGGCGAGGCGAGCAGGAACGGCAAGAAGGCGTGACGTTCCTTGGCGTAGAGACCCGGCGCAACAAACCGATAGAGCTGCCAAGCGATAACGGGAAAGCCGATGATGACACCGCCAAAACCAGCCAGCTTGAGTTTGGTAAAGAAGAACTCCAGCGGGGCCGTATAGATCAGTTTCAAATTCTGCCCGATGATGCTTGGGGCCTCTTTAAAGCCTGTTAGCACCAGCATTAGGTCGAAATAGCCGTGATGGACGCCGGTCTGCTTTTGCATAGCCAACAGCCTCGCCGCCATCTCGAACGGATGCAGCAAGTACATGTAGATCGGCTCTGCCTGACTGAAGCAGATCACAAAGGCGACGAACAGGGCGACCACACAGATGATCAGGCGCTGTCGAAGCTCGATCAGGTGCTCCATCAAGGGCGCGCGCGAGGCCTCAATATGGTCATCGTCACGGGCCGCGTTCATGGCTTGGGAGCCTCATGCTCGGCGGTGGGCTCCGAAGCGACCGGCGGATGGAGCTGCACCGAACTGTCTGGCGCGGTCAGGGAGCGGTTGATCTCCTGCATCACGTCTGACGCATCAACACCCAGACCCGACGAGGCTTCGGGCACGATGTCGGCAAAGCGGGCGTTGCGCATGGCCTCCACTTCACGACGCAGATCATCAAGCTCCGACTGGCGCGCCATGTCGTCGAAACTGGCGCGAAATTCGTTAGCCATACCGCGCAGTCGGGCGATGAATTGTCCCAACTTTCGCATCAACATCGGCAGGTCTTTGGGCCCGACCACGATCAGGGCCACCGCCGCAATGACCATCAGTTCGGTGGCTCCGATCTCAGGTAACATCAAATTCCACCATGCAGAGGCGCACGCTTCTCCAGCCGCATAGCTGCAGAAGCCTTGTGACTAGATCCGAAGATCAGCCTTCCTTGTCGGTACGCGGCAGAGGTGCAGCAGGCGTATCGGCCGGCTTAGGCGCATCTTCACCCTTGAGGCCATCACGAAAGGCGCGAATGCCTTTGGCCGCATCGCCCATCAATGCGGACAGTTTACCGCCACCGCCAAAAAGCACGGCACCCACACCGATAACGATCAACCAATGAACCCAACTCATAGAACCCATGGCGCGCCTCACATTTTAGGGACCAAACCGGAAATACCGGATCATATTTAGGACCCAATATAGGCCATAAGACGGCTCGTCGCTACAAAAGGCGTCGCCGCAGGTACCAAGTTTAGAAAAAGGGGTTTTGGGGGCTCTTGGGGGGCTCAAATAGAGCGCACGACGACCTGATTACGCCCGCCTGCCTTGGCCTCATAGACCGCTTCGTCGGCGCGCTTGAGCAAGGTTTCAGGCGTATCCATTTCGCCATCTGCGCAGGCAAGGCCAATGGAGACCGTGACCTCAAGGGTTTCACCCTCTGATCCCAGATTGAAAGCGGTCTCTGAGACACTTTTCCGGATCCGCTCAGCGATCCTTAAGGCGGCGTCGAGATCGGTGCCGGGCATGACGACGATGAACTCTTCCCCGCCATATCGGCACGGTAAGTCCACAGCACGGACATTTGACGCCAACAGGACCGAAAATTCACGCAGGACCATATCGCCGGCATCGTGTCCGAAACCGTCATTAATCATCTTAAAGTGATCAATATCGATCATTAAAATAGATACGGGATCACCGCCCTTGATCGCCCGAGCCACGAGCGCACTCAGTTGGGTCACCATATAGCGGCGATTATGCAGACCGGTCAGTTGGTCTGTAACCGCCAACTCCAGTGACTGGTCGAGGTTGCTTCTCAAAAGGTCCGTATAGCGCTTACGCTTGATTTGGGTGCGGGCGCGAAGGGTCAGTTCTTGCAGGTCAATCGGACGGGCCAGAATATCGTTCACGCCCAATTCCATGGCCTTCACCAGTCGGTCGCGTTGTTCTGTATCCATGATTGCGAGGATAGGCATGAACCGGGTCGCCGTTTCAGAGCGAACCATGGCGGCCAGCCGAAGGCCATCAAAGCCAGCCGCATCCATATTGATAATCATCAAGTCGATCGGGCCACGGGCCGATAGGAGTGCTTTTTCAGCATCGCTTTCAACGATTGGACGATGGTCCAGACCGAGCTCGGACACCATCCGCTGAGCCTGCCGGGGATTGTCATCAACAATCAAGATACGGCCACCAAAGCCACCGAGGCGCGCCGACGTACCTGCAATGACGCCCATTCGGCGCCCTGAGGCCTCCAACATACGCAAACCATCAATGGCCAGTTTGAGCCGAACCAGCCCCTTAAGACGCGCCATCAGCATCACGTCATCAATGGGCTTGGTCATAAAATCGTCAGCCCCGGCGTCGAGGCCAGCCAACAGATCATCTCGACCGTCGAGGGCCGTCACCAAGACGACCGGAATATGGCGGGTGTCCGGATCTTCTTTCAGGCGGCGACAAATCTCATAGCCGCTCAAGCCGGGCATCATGACGTCAAGTAGAATAATATCCGGAAGTTGTGACTTTGCTAACGCAATTCCTGACTGCCCATCAGATGCCATGAGCACTTCATAGTACTCCGCCGTCATCTTGGCTTCGAGCAGCCGAACGTTGGCGTCTACGTCGTCAATAATGAGAATACGTGCGGACATAATAAGTTACTTACTCTATCAAGCGCCGAATCGTCTCCAAAAAATGCGCGACAGAGATTGGTTTTGAAATATAGGCCTCGCAGCCGCCCTCTCTGATCCTCTCCTCATCGCCCTTCATGGCGAAAGCAGTGACCGCTACGACTGGGATATGAGCAAGGGCGTCGTCTTCTTTCAGCCATTTTGTGACTTCAAGTCCTGAAATTTCAGGGAGTTGGATATCCATCAATATTAGGTCTGGGAGGTGCTCGCGCGCCAGTCCAAGCGCCTGCAAACCTTCACGGGTCTGCAAGGTCTCGTAGCCCTGAGCATCGAGCAGATCATGAAACAGTTTCATGTTCAGCTCATTATCCTCGACGATGAGGACCTTTTTCGCCATCTTGATCTCAACTCGTGGCCACGGGATCCGATCTTGAAGCGACTCGTCGTTCCCGTATCATTCCCTTTCTTCCCACAGATATCCTTAAGCCCGCGTTAGCCGAGAGAAGTCCGCTGTCCTCAAGTTCCACCTTCAAGCCCGCTCAAGACTTGGTTTCGGCCAAGGTCGCCCCTGATCGTCCCCTTGTCATCGTCGATGTCGACGAAGTCCTGGCCCTATTTGTTGAGGGATTTGAACGCTTTGTTGGGCATCACGGCTATGAGATGCGGTTCGATAAGTTCGCCCTCTTTCAAAACGTCTATCGCAAGGGCGACGACAACCATATCGACATGCTGGTCGGCAAAACACTGTTCGACGACTTTTTCCGCGATGGCAGCGACCATATGGACCCCGCACCGGGGGCGGCCGAGGCCCTCGCCCACCTGTCGAATCGGGCTGACGTCGTGATCTTGACCAATGCGCCCGAGCACGGCCGAGATGAGCGCGCGCGCTGGCTCAAGCGCCATGGCATGGACTATCCGCTGGTCATCAATTCCGGCCTCAAGGGTCCAGCTGCGGCTCATCTGGCAGCGCGAACCAGCCGCTCGTCGGTCTTTATTGACGATATGATCCCTAACCTCGATTCCGTCGCAGCGGACGCGCCTAAGGTCGGCCGATTCCAGATGGTCGCCGATCAGCGCCTTCGCCACATGGCCCCGAGCAAGCCTCACGCTCACGAGCGCATCGACGACTGGGACCGCCTACAGACCGCGCTCGAAATCGCGCTGTTCTAGGCTTCATCCGTTGAGCGCCCTTTGCCGCGATTGCCTGCATCTGGGACCACCGCCGACCAATCGCCGCTGCCCGCGCTGCTCATCACCGCGCCTAATTGCTCACGAGCAGCTTGAACATCTAACCATAGCCCACATGGACTGCGACGCCTTCTATGCGGCTGTAGAAAAACGCGACCGTCCCGAACTGCGCGACCGACCGGTTATTGTCGGCGGTGGCCATCGCGGCGTGGTCACGACCTGCTGCTATATTGCCCGCACCTTTGGCGTTCGCTCGGCGATGCCGATGTTCAAGGCCCTCGCCCTTTGCCCGCAAGCCGAGGTCATCTTTCCCGATTTTACCAAATACAGAACGGCAAGCGCGGCGATCTTTGCCAAGCTCGCCAAGCTGACGCCTCTGGTTCAGCCGCTGTCGCTGGATGAGGCGTGGATGGACCTAACCGGCGCGGAACGGCTCAATGGCGGCTGTTCGGCGCTGGTGCTGGCAAGGCTTCAAAACGAGATAGAGGCCGAGGTCGGTCTGACCGTCTCCATCGGCTTGGCCCCCAACAAGTTTCTCGCCAAGATCGCCTCAGATCTGGATAAGCCGCGCGGGTTTGCGGTTATCGGCCAGGCCGAAGCGGAAAGCTTTCTGGCACCGCGCCCGGTTGGCATCCTGCCCGGCGTGGGTCCTGCGCTGGTCAAGACGCTGGAAAAATCGGGCCTTCGTACGGTCGGGGATCTGGCAAGAGCTGAGCCTCGCGATCTGGTCAAGATCGGCGGGGCCTACGGACTGCGCCTGTCGCAACTGGCCAAGGGGCTCGATAGCCGCCCGGTCAATCCCGATCAGGTCCGAAAGAGTGTCAGCGCCGAAACCACCTTTGCCATCGACCTGAGCCAAGCCGACGCCCTCAGCGACCAACTCTGGCCCCTTTGCGAAAAGGTCGCGCGCCAGATGCGTGCAGCCGCCATTGCCGGAAGGGTGGCGACACTCAAGCTCAAGACCTCTGATTTCAAGCTTGTGACCCGCAGGCGCACCCTCGCCGTGCCGTGTCAGACCGCCCGCACCCTGTTCACAGCGGCTAGGGAGTTGCTGACCGCTGAGGCACGGGGCCAGTCTTACAGGCTGATTGGCGTAGGCCTTTCAGAGCTGGTCGACGCGACCGACGCGCCTAACGATCTGTTCGGAGCGGAGGAGGCGCAGGCCCGTTCCAAGGAAAAGGTTATAGACGGACTGAGAGCCAAGTTCGGTCAGGGGGCTGTGATCAGCGGAAGGGCCCTAAAAATGCGGCCCAAAGGCAAATCATAGTCAGCTTTCTCAGTCAGAGGCTTGGGGGACGGAGGATCCGGCGCTAAGCTAAAGTTCAAAGTTTCGGGAGCCCGCCATGTCAGTCATCGAAGATCGCCTCAATTCGCTAGGCATCACCTTGCCAACCCCTGTCGCGCCAATCGCCAACTACGCGCCCTTCATCCGCTCCGGCAATCTGCTGTTCATCTCGGGCCAGGTCTCGGTGGACGAGAGCGGCGGGATCAAAGGCATTGTTGGTGATGATGTCGATGAGGCCACAGGCCAATTGGCAGCAGGCCTGTGCGGTATCAATCTACTGGCCCAGATGAAGGCTGCGACCGGCGATCTGGATCGGGTCATTCGAGTGGTCAAGTTGGGCGGCTTTGTTCAGGCTGGTCCAGACTTCTTCAATATCCCTCAAGTGATCAATGGCTGCTCGGACCTGATGGTCGCCGCCTTTGGGGATGAGGGTCGCCATGCGCGCTCAGCCGTCGGCGTCTTCAGCCTGCCGATGAACTTCGCCGTCGAGGTCGATGCGATCGTCGAAGTCGAATGAGCGCCCTTTTCGGCGACGCATGGGACCTATTAAAGGCACCGGCCGTGGCCCATCGCGGCCTCTGGTCGAAGACCGGCGCGCCTGAAAACTCGCTCGGGGCCTTCCAAGCCGCCTGTCAGGCGGGCTATGGCATCGAGCTTGATGTCCATCTGTCCGCTGATGGCGAAGCTGTCGTCTTTCACGACGACACCCTACAGCGGGTCTGCGGGATCGAAGGGCGCTTGCGCGACCACACCGCAGAGGACCTGGGCAAGCTGGCCCTGTCCGGAACCGATGAGACCATTCCCACGCTCGCCGAGGCCCTGACCCTGATCGGCCATCGCGCTCTGGTCCATATTGAGCTCAAGACCCCATTTGGCGAGGTCGGGCCGCTAGAGCGCCGCGTGTCGGAGATCTTGCTCGACCATAATGGCCCAACCTGCA
>CALFYB010000493.1 GCA_937952995.1 uncultured Caulobacteraceae bacterium | reverse complement strand
TATCCACCCGCCCCTTCGATGCGGATCATTTCGGATATCTTTTCATATACTTCCAAGGAAATGCCGAAGTATAACTCGATCTCGATTTCTGGCTATCATATGCAAGAAGCGGGCGCGACGGCGGACCTCGAACTGGCCTATACGCTGGCCGACGGCATTGAATATGTGAAGGCCGGGATCGCGGCGGGGATGACGGTCGACGCCTTCGCCCCGCGCCTGTCGTTCTTCTGGGCCATCGGCATGAACTACTTCATGGAAGTCGCCAAGATGCGGGCCGCGCGCCTGATCTGGGCCAAGCTGATGAAGCCGTTCAATCCTCAGGATCCACGCTCGCTGTCCCTGCGCACCCACTCCCAGACCTCGGGCTGGAGCCTGGCGGCGCAGGACGTGTTCAACAATGTGCCGCGCACCTGCGTTGAGGCCATGGCCGCTGCTAATGGCCAGACCCAGTCCTTGCACACCAACAGCCTCGACGAGGCCTTGGCCCTGCCGACCGACTTCTCGGCCCGTATTGCCCGCAACACGCAGCTGTTCTTGCAGGTGGAAAGCGGCTTGACCAAGGTCATCGACCCTTGGGGCGGCAGCTACTATGTCGAGCGCCTGACCCACGACCTGGCCGCGCGGGCACTGGAGCATATTGCCGAGATCGAAAGCCTCGGCGGTATGGCCAAGGCCATCGAGCAGGGCGTTCCCAAGCTTCGGATCGAAGAGGCTGCCGCCAAGACCCAGGCCCGCATCGATGCCGGTCGCCAGTCCGTGGTCGGCGTCAACAGCTACAAGCCTGAAGTGGCCGACGATATTCCGGTGCTCAAGGTCGATAATACGTCGGTGCGCGAGCAACAGCTCGAAAAGCTGGCCCGCCTGAAGGCCGAACGCGACCCCGCCAAGGTTGAGGCGGCGCTGATCGCCCTGACCGAAGGCGCACGCGGTACCGGCAACCTGTTGGCCCTAGCGGTGGATGCTGCTCGCGCTATGGCCACGGTTGGCGAGATCAGTCTGGCCTTGGAAAAGGTCTTTGGGCGTCACAAGGCGGAAATCCGCACCATCTCGGGGGTCTATTTGCGCGAAGCTGCCGCCAATCCGCAAACCGCTGCCGCCAAGGCCATGGTCGAAGCCTTCGAGCAGGCTGATGGCCGTCGCCCCCGCATCCTCGTGGCCAAGATGGGTCAGGACGGGCACGACCGAGGCCAAAAGGTCATCGCCACCGCCTTTGCCGACCTTGGCTTTGACGTCGACATCGGCCCCCTGTTCCAGACGCCCGCTGAGGCTGCGCGCCAAGCCGTCGAAAACGATGTGCACGTGGTGGGGGCCAGCTCGCTGGCCGCCGGTCACCTGACGCTGGTGCCTGAACTGAAGGGCGAACTGGCCAAGCTGGGACGTCCAGACATCATGGTCGTCGTCGGCGGGGTCATTCCGAGCCAGGACTTTGACGAACTGCTCGACGCAGGCGCAGCGGCCATCTTCCCACCGGGAACGGTGATTGCCGAAGCCGCGATCGACCTCCTCGAAAAGCTGAATGTGGAACTGGGCTATGCCCAGCCCAAGGCCGACTAGACAAGACAGGCCGCTGGCAACCCCAGCGGCCTTTTCTTTATCAAAGCGGCGTGCAGACGTCCTGCTTGCGGGCGAGATCAGCCGCCGCAAAGGTCTCAGCCGATGGGGCCAAGCGCCGTTCTAGAACGATGCCCCGCTGGGTTGGCGATTGAACCACCAGAGCCGCGCCCGACGGCGCTGCTTGCCCCTTGCCAATAATGATCAGATCCACGCCATTGGGAGCCTGGCGATCATTGACAGCGAAGATATTGTCGCTGTTGGCGGCATAGACAGACACCGACATATAGTCCGAAGCCTTAGCCGCCTTGACGCGAACCGGGCCCTTCGAAAGATCGAAGGCGCAGGATGAGTAGGCCAGATCCGGTGATAGCCGCACGATGGTCCGAGAGGTCTCGGAGGTCTGGGGCGAATGGACCATGACATTGACCCTGCGACCATCATCGCTCAAACGCTTGAAGGCGACGGCCATCAAGAGGTTCGGGGTCGATAGGATCACCGCCAGATGGACGACGACGGCGGTGACCAGCACAATCAGCAATGACTTTGACAGAGCGCTCATGCCGGTGTCCTCGGGCAGGAAAGGGTCTTGATACGGGGCAAGGCAATCGATTTGAAGTCCTTACGCGCGCTATCTTCAGGGTTATAGAGCCGGATCGTCAGCGCAAATTTCCCAGAATTTTTCGAAGAAATCCAATGGACTGCATCACCCTTTTGCGGCGAGACCTGAACGGTCCACTGCCCGCCATCGTTGGGCTTTGCGGCTTGGGCCACGCGGGTCGCATCGGCCGACTGGGCATTGTCGCCATTGATCGGCAGATAATTGTCAGCCGCATAGATGGTCACGGACCACCAACGCGCAGGCTGGGGGCCACCCTCGAGCTGATAGGTGCACTCTGCCCGCAGAGGCTTGCCGGTCTCATCGGTCGTGCGATTGAAATAGAGCGTTTCGGCCTGCGTCAGGGCCAATAGGCCAGCCCGAGCCACGAGCGCGCGGCTATAGGGATCAGCGGTCTTGTCGCCGCTGACGTGACTGCCGACCCAGCCTTGCACATCTTCGCGGCCAATTTTCATGCCTTGATTGAGCATGGCCAGCGCCGAGACAACGCCGAGCCCCGTGCCGAGCATGATGAGCCCAGCTAGCTTCCATCCGGCTTTCATGGCTGAACGCCCCGTCGGGTCCGATGGTGTAAGGAAGTCATGACGGCAGCACTCCACGGCTCTATAAGGTTGCCAACGATAGGCGACCCAACGCCCGCTCATCAATGGGCAAGGTGCGTTGGCGTCCAGATGGAAAGACACAAATATGAACCTCGACCTCAATGATCGCGTCATTTTCGTTGCCGGTGCCAGCCGTGGCATTGGCCTTGGCATTGTCGAGGCCTGCCTTGCTGATGGTGCAAAGGTCGCCATGACGGCGCGAGGGGTTGAGGCCCTAGAAGCCACCCACCACCGCCTCGCGGGGATCTATGGTGCCGATAAGCTCTGGTCGATGGCCGGAGACATGCGCGACGCGGAAACGATCAACGAGGCCGTCGACCGCGTCGAAGCTGAATTTGGTCCAGTCTTTGGCGCAGTAGCCAATGTCGGCCTTCACCCCTGCCCGCTCGGCTTTGACGTCGATGACGCGACCTGGGACGCGGGCTTCTCGCAGAACCTCGACAGCGCCTATCGGCTCGCCCGCAAGGTGCTTGGCCCGATGACGGCGCGCGGTGAGGGTTCGGTCCTACTGATCAGCTCCATCGCCGGTCTCGGCGCGCTGGGCACGCCCCTGACCTATGGCACCGCCAAGGCGGGGATGAACCATATGGCCAAGGAACTGGCACGGATCACTGGCCCCAGCGGCGTGCGGGTCAATGCCATCGC
>CALFYB010000492.1 GCA_937952995.1 uncultured Caulobacteraceae bacterium | reverse complement strand
GGTAAGTGGCTTGTAACGGCCGGCCGGCATACCTGGGCGCACTGGCTTGATGTCATCCGTTAGTGGAGCTGCACGCAATGCGTTGCGAGCAGCGCGACCTCCGCGTCGAGCATTCGTTGATTCAGTCATGTTCTTTCTCCTTTATGCCTTTACGCGTTCACTCTTTGGATCATAAAACGGATCGAGTTGCGCATCTGCCGCAAACCGCTCGCCCGCAACTTCAATTTCGTATGTTCCATCCATAACAAAGGCCTTGTCGACCAAGCCATGATGATTTTCAACATAACCCATACCGATGGACTTGCCGATGGCGTGCCCGAACATTCCCGAAGTGATATGGCCGACGATTTCGCCATTACGCCAAACCGGTTCGTTGTGGTAGAGCAGGGCGCTGGCGTCGTGCAGCGCAAACTGCAGGAGTTTGCGGGTGACACCGGCCTCTTTTTGCTTCATGAGCGCCTCGCGCCCCAAAAAGCCGCCGGGCTTTTTAAAGTACACGGCAAAGCCCAGGCCGGCTTGCAGCGGCGTGTCTTCGTCGCTGATGTCGTGGCCCCAGTGGCGGTAGCCTTTTTCCATGCGCAGCGAGTTGAGCGCGTGGTAGCCCGCCAGGCGCAGGCCCAAGGGTTCGCCTTCGCGCATCAGGGCGTCAAACACGCCGGGTGCGCATTCAACCGGCACATACAGCTCCCAACCCAACTCGCCGACATAGGTAATGCGGCTGGCGCGCACGCGGGCGTAGCCCAGGTCAATCACCTGTGAGGTGCCGAAAGGGAAAGCTTCGTTCGAGAAATCGGCGTCGCTCAAGCGCTGCAGCAGTTCGCGCGAGCGCGGGCCCATCAGGCCGAGCACCGCCATCTTGGCTGCGCCATAGTTGGCCTGACCGAAGTTGCCATACATGCCCGACGACGAGGTGGTGACAACGATGCGGCCATAGTTCTGGGTCTTCATGATTTCCCAGACGGCCTTGATCGGCTTGAAGGTACCCCAGACGTGGACCTGCATGACGGCTTCGAAGTCGGACAGTTCCATCTTGGAGAAGGACTTGTCACGCAGGATGCCGGCATTGGCGATCAGGATGTCGATGCGGCCATAGGCGTCCATGGTCTGCTTGACCAGATTGGCGACACCAGCGTCATCAGTGACCGATGCGCCATTGGCGATGGCTTCGCCGCCAGCGGCCTTAATCTCAGCGACCACGGCTTCGGCAGCGGCGCTATTGCCACCGGTGCCATCCATGGAACCACCGAGGTCGTTGACCACGACCTTGGCACCGCGACGGGCGAGCTCAAGAGCGTGTTGACGGCCAAGGCCGCCGCCCGCGCCAGTGACAATGGCAACCTTGCCGTCGAAACGGATGTCAGACATGTGCATCTCCCAAGGGTTCAAATGCGTTAAACTGGCGCGGAGTAGTGGTGCGCTGTCGCTTTGACGTCAAGAGATCATGCGCAGTTGGACACTGTAACGCGGTTAGTGAGCGCTCTTATCGGCCTTGCCATCGGCGGATTTGGCTACCGCACGGCGCTCTCCGGCCACATGACCCGCCTTCATGAACTTGACCAGAACCCGCTGGCCGATCAGCAGGGGAACGCCGTCAGCGGTGACCACCACCTCAACAACGCGCTCATCGGTCCGTTCGGAGGGGTCGTCCGACTGCAGCTTGCGCGCGCCAAACACGGCAGCCCGGCGCAGAACCTTGCCGACATAGATCTTGGTATCGTCGGCCTCAGGCGAGATTTCAACGGCCTGGCCGATCTGCACGGCGGGCAGAGCACTCTCAGCAATCTCGGCACGCACAATGCGGGCATTGTTGGGCTCGAGGTCAAACAGGTTCGAGACGTTCAAGGTCGAGGCCCCAGAGCCTGGATTGGCATAGCGCCGAACGATGCGGCCATCGGCCGGAGCCCGAATGATAGTCATTTCGAGGTTATAGTCGGCCTCGTTCTTTCGCGCGACGGCGGTTCCGACCATTGCCCTTTGCGCGCCCAGATTGGCCTCAGCGGTCCGCACCGCGTCGCGGGCCTGATCGATCCGCTGCGCAGCAACGAAGTTCGAGCCTGCCAGTGCAGACAGACGGTCTAGCTCTCGCCGAGCGGCGGACAGTTGAACATCGGTGGCGTTGATCTGGGCACGGGCTTGAGCCACCTCGGCATTGGCGCGGTCGGCAGCGAGGCGGGCCTCGTCATTTTCTTGCCGGGCGAGGACCTGATCCTTGACGACATTATCGCCCTCTTGGACCAGAACCTCGCGGATGATGCCGCCTCGGCGCGCTGCGACGGCAATGATGCCGCCCTCGACATCGGCCTTACCGTTGGCGATGGCAGCGAACGGGCTTTCAGGTGCCTTGGCTGCGGCAGCAGCTGCAGCGGCCTTTTTGGTCTTGGCCTGATGGCCGAGGAAAATGCCTGTGGATCCTAGGGCGACAACACCCAGAACGATCAGCCAAAAGACGGGACGACGAACAAGACGCAGCATCAGAATCTAGGCTCCAGCAAAGGCAGTAGAGGCGTCGATAGGCGACGCCGGTGTGCGGCGGACATCATCAAGGATGCGGCCGTCTTCAATATGGATGACGCGGTCGGCATAGGCCTCAAGGCGCGGGTCGTGGGTCACGCAGATGACCGCAGCCCCATGAACCTTAGCCGCCCTTTGCAATAGGCGGATCACCACCTGACCGTTCTCGCCGTCAAGGGCTGAGGTCGGTTCATCGGCGAACAGAAGTTGAGGCTGTTTGGCCAAGGCCCGGGCGATGGCCACGCGCTGCTTTTCGCCGCCTGACAGTTCGGCCGGACGCTGATTGAGCCGCGCGGCGAGGCCCACCTCGGTCAGGGCTTCGGTCGCGATGGCGTGGGCCTGCGAGGGGGTAAAGCCCTTATATTTCAGAACGGTGGTGACCTGCTGCACGGCGGTGAGGGCGGCAAAGAGATTGAAGCCCTGAAAGATAAAGCCGCAGTGATCCAGCCGGAATCGGTCGATCCGCGTGTCCGACTGTGACCAGAGGTCCTCGCCCATAGCCGTGACATGGCCATCATCGGGGCGCAAAAGGCCCGACAGCGCCGCGATAAGGGTCGACTTGCCCGAGCCTGAGGGGCCCATAACCATGGTCAGGTCGCCGTGCAGGGCGTCGAAATCAACCGACTTCAGCACCTGAATATGGCTGCGACCGGTTTTGAAGCTCTTGGTCAGACCCTTGGCTTCGATGGCCTTGGTGCCCGCATGGCTATTGATCGGGTTCGCGCTCATCGCAGCAGATCCGCAGGTTGGCTCTTTTTCAGGATGCCGAGGGCCATAAGGCCAGACAGCATGGCGATTAGAAGCAGGAACAGCGCCGTCATACCGACCAATCCAGCCGTGAAGGCCATGGGTACGCCGCCGGCCGTGGCCAGCAGAGCGACCAAGGTGACAAGGACTGCGGTGGCGATCAGGCCCGCGACCCCGACCCAAAAGCTCAATTCGAGCACGATCCAGCGCAAGGACCCCATCGAGACGCCGAGGGCGCGCAGGGAGGCAAACTCCTTGATATTGGCCAAGATGGCACCGCGCAGGGTCTGGGACGTGATTCCGACCCCGATCAGCAGGCCCAGAAACATCGAAAAGCCCAGCATGATGCCGATGATGCTTTCCTTCATCATGGAGCCTTCATTGGCCTTGGCCAACTCTGCCCGTGTCCAGGCGCGAAACTGCCCTTTGGCGATGGCGTTCATCTGGTCTCGAACCTGTTCGGCCTTGTCTGGGTCAGCGATCTTGACCATCAAGGGGCCGACGCGGCGCGAGCCGTTGGCCATGCCGAGCAGGCGCAAGGTGTCGCGAGACATGATGATTTGCGGCTGCATCATGTTGGGGTAGCCGGTGATGATCGCCTTGACCTTGACGGTCTTGCCATTGAGCGTCGCCTTATCGCCGAGCTTGACGCCGAGGCGTTTCAGGGCGGACTGGTCCAAGGCAATGGCATAGGGTTCGGTCAGGGCGATCCGGGTTGCATCGGTGTAGTCGGTGGGCATGGTGACGGCACCGGCGCGCGGATCGATGGACATGATCTGAACCCATTCGCGCTTTCGCTTGTCGCCCTTTTTGGCGGTGCCATCCTGATCAACATTGCCCCACATGGCTCCGTCGCCGTCCAGATCAGCGACCTGAATGACTTCGGGGTTCATATACATCAGCGGCATGACGCGGCGGGGCAGGCCCCCGGTATTCATCAGGCTTTCGGCCTTCGCGGGCAGGATCATAATGTCCGCAGGCGAGCGGTCGATGGTGGCGGTAAAGGCCTTGCCAATGCCCATGAACATGCCGACCTGAGCCAGGACCAATAGTCCAGAAAAGGCTAGGGCGACGACGGCGGCCAGATAGCGGCGCCATTCATAGATCAGCGTGGCGAGAGCCAACGACATGGGTAGATAACCCTTCAGGGGAGCAATGGTTATTTTGGGGAGAGCGGTTCACAAACGCGCCCTTAAGTATCTTTAGGATCGCCGTAACGACCGCCACATCCAAGTTAAATCGAGGTAACAAAGGGCTTTGGCGGCTTTGGTCTGCGATGGCGTGATGGAAATGCAACGGCCAGATCGACTTCGGCTTGCGCCGAGGGGCGCTGCAATGGTTGATAGGGCGTGGACGGACCGGCGCAGGGGGCGCCGCCGCGCCGGGAGAAGTCGATGTTTCGGTGGGAAAACGCTCAGAGCCTTGTTGGCCTTAGTCTGACGCTTCTGCTCTGCTGGGCCCTATCTGAGGATCGCAAACGGTTTCCTTGGCGCTTAGCCCTTGGCGCTATCGGTGTGCAGGTCGGATTGGTCGCCTTGATGTTTGGCGTGCCCCAAGCGCGGGCCGTGGTCAGTGGGATCAATGATGCGGTCGATGGCCTATCGTCTGCGACGGCGCAGGGCACGCAGTTCGTGTTCGGCTATCTGGGCGGTGGCGCGCAGCCCTATTCGGTCGCCAACCCCTCTTCGCTGTTCGTCTTCGCCTTTCAAGTCCTGCCGCTGATCCTGGTCATTTCGGCCCTTTCTGCGCTGCTTTGGCACTGGAAGATCCTGCGTTGGATCACCCGCGGCTTTGGTTATCTTTTTCAAAAGACCATGGGGCTCGGTGGGGCTTCAGCCTTGGCGACAGCCGCCAATATCTTTCTGGGTATGGTCGAGACCCCGATCATCATCAAGGGCTATCTGGACAAGCTGTCGCGCTCCGAGCTGTTCATGATGATGGTCGTCGGGCTCGCGACCGTCGCCGGGTCGACGATGGTGGCCTATGCCATGATCTTGAAGGCGACCTTGCCCAATGCCGCCGCCCACGTGCTCGTGGCCTCGATTGTTTCGGCACCAGCGGGCGTGCTGTTGGCGCGGATCATGATCCCTGAAAAGCCCGGCGAGGGCGGGGCCTATGCCGACTATTCGTCAGACCTGCTCTATGACAGCTCCATCGACGCGATCAGCAAGGGCGTGGCTGACGGTCTGCAGGTGGTCCTGAACATCTCGGCGATCTTGATCGTCTTTGTGGCCTTGGTGGCCATAGCCAACAATGTGCTGGGCGTCCTGCCGCTTTGGGACGGTCAGCCGGTGACGCTCGAGCGGATGCTGGGGGTGATCTTCTCGCCTCTGGCCTGGGCGCTGGGGATCGAGTGGGCGGACGCGGCCAAGGGCGGCTATCTGTTGGGCGTCAAGCTGATGCTAACCGAGTTTATCGCCTTCATCGATCTGGGCAAGATCCCCGTTGGCGAGATGAGCGAGCGCAGCCGGATGATCATGACCTATGCCCTGTGCGGCTTTGCCAACATCGGCTCGGTCGGCATTACGGTTTCCGGTATGGGCGTCCTGATGCCCGAGCGACGGACCGAGATTATTGGATTGGTGTGGAAGGCCCTGTTGGCCGGGTTCCTCGCCACCTGCATGACCGCCGCCATTGTTGGGCTTTTGCCCCGCGAACTGTTTGGACTCTAAAGAAAAGATCGAGGAAATCCCATGAAGCTCTATGACAGTTTCCGAGCCCCAAACCCTCGCCGCGTGCGCTGGGTGATGGCTGAAAAGAACATCACCGACGTCGAGGTCGTGATGGTCGATGTGTTCAAAGGCGAGCACAAGACCGCCGAATATCTGGCCAAGTGCGGCCTGCCCAATGTTCCGGCGCTAGAGTTCGACGACGGCACCGCCATCACCGAGTCCGTCGCCATCGCTCGCTATCTAGAGACGGTCTATCCCGAACCTAACATGCTCGGACGCGATGCGCGCGAGACGGCGGTCATTGAGATGTGGACCCGCCGCGCGGAGAACCTGCTGGCCACGCCCCTGATGCTGTCGGTGCGTCACACCCATCCGGCGCTTGCGGCCCTCGACACTCAGATCCCCGCCATAGCTGAAACCAATATGGCCGCAGCAGGACGGGCCATGAAGGTCTTTGACCGCCAACTGGCCAAGACCGAGTTCTTGGCTGGCGACCGCGTGACCATAGCCGATGTGGTTGCCGCCGCTGCGATTGATTTTGCGCGCATGATCAAGTTCACCGTTCCGGCTGAACTGACCCATCTGACCCGCTGGTATGAGGCCATGATGGCCCGTCCTGCGGCCAAGGCCGGGGTGTAGAACCAAGGCCCTCTTCCACGGGAAGAGGGTTTTCTAGTCTTAGCCCTCGCCCCGTTGGGGGAGGGGGTTGGGTGAGGGGGATGCATCCGCTCGCGTCATTGCGAGGCTCATCGCGCCGAAGCAACCCAGGGCAACATCCCCTCACCCTCCGCCGCGATCCCCGCGAAGGCGGGATGTGGGG
>CALFYB010000491.1 GCA_937952995.1 uncultured Caulobacteraceae bacterium | reverse complement strand
AGTCCTCAATTCTTCCCCCTCTGGGGGAAGTACCGGCAAAGCCGGGGTAGGGGGCTTCATCTGCTCTCTCTCCACCGCGTTCCCCGCCTTTGCGGGGAGCACGGATGTGTGGGGCGTGCGACTTCCTCGTGAGCGGGCAAGGGCCTAGAATGGCCCCATGAGTCGCACCCCCTTCAGCTTCTATGAGTTCTTTGCCGGGGGAGGGATGGCCCGAGCGGGGCTGGGTCCGGACTGGACCTGTCGCCTTGCCAATGACCTCGACCCATCAAAGGCCGCCGCCTATCGCGCCAACTGGGGTGGGGGGGATCTGATTGCGGCCAATGTCTGGGATCTTACCCCCGACGATCTGCCCGGCACAGCCGATCTGGTCTGGGCCTCGTCGCCCTGTCAGGACCTGAGCCTTGCAGGTGCCCGGGCGGGGCTTTCCGGTCAAAGGTCCTCAGCCTTCTGGGGCTTTTGGCGGCTGATTGAGGCCTTGGATGATCAGGGTCGAGCGCCCAGCGTCATCGTTATCGAAAATGTCGTAGGCCTTCTGACCTCGCGCGGCGGGCAGGACTTTACGGCTATCTGCGAAGCCTTGGCGTCTCGGAACTATCGGTTCGGAGCCCTTGAGATCAATGCCGCCCATTTTGTCCCCCAGTCTCGACCTCGCCTATTCCTGATTGCCGCGCAGTCTGAAGCGGTTGCCTCTGAAGGCCCTGGGCCTTGGCATGGAGCCAGCGCCCGTCTGGCGGCGGAGCGCTTGCCCGAGGCCCTCAAATCCTCTTGGCGTTGGTGGCACCTACCGCAGCCGCCCGCGCGCGAGCAGGATCTCGCCGATCTGCTCGAGCCCGATGAACAGGTGGCTTGGCACAGCGCGGCGCAAACCGAGGCCTTGCTGGACCTGATGGCGCCCCTCCATCGTCGACGTCTGGATCAGGCCGTGGCGCAGGCTAGGGCCGGTGGTCTGAGGCAGGTCGGCGCGCTCTTTCGCCGGACCCGACAAGAGCAGGGCCGGTCGCAGCAGCGCGCTGAGGTTCGCTTTGACGGGCAGGCCGGCTGTCTTCGCACCGCACGCGGCGGGTCCTCGCGTCAGACCGTGGTGGTGATCGATCCGGCTTTGGGTGAGGCGGGTATGAGGACAAGGCTGATGACCCCGCGCGAGGGGGCAAGGCTGATGGGACTGGGCGACGACTATGTCTTGCCCAAGGGGGCGGCGGCGGCCTTGACCCTTGTCGGAGACGGGGTTGCGGTACCGGTGGTCGCGTTCTTGGAGCAGCATCTTCTGCGCCAATTGGTCCAAGCGTGCCAATCTGCAAGACAAGCGCCGCAAGCCTGATAAAGTGTCCCCATTGGGTCAAGATCCATTTGCGAGATCACCATCATGTCTTCGTCATCTAACGACAACACCTTCGACGCCGCACAGTACCGCCGAGCCGGTCGTGGACGCGTCTATGACTCCATCATCGACACCATCGGGGACACGCCCTTGGTGCGACTGCCCCGCCTGACCGCTGAGCTCAAGCCTAAGGGTGAGGTGCTGGCCAAGCTGGAATTCTTCAACCCCATCGCCAGCGTTAAGGACCGTCTTGGGGCCTCGATGATCTCGTCGCTGGAACATCAGGGGCTGATCAAGCCGGGCACGACCATCGTTGAGCCGACCTCGGGCAATACCGGCATTGCGCTGGCCTTTGTTTGCGCGGCCAAGGGCTATCCCCTGATCTTGGTCATGCCGGAAAGCATGTCGATTGAGCGGCGCAAGATGCTGGCTCTGCTCGGAGCCAAGCTGGAGCTGACGCCCGCCGAAAAGGGCATGCGCGGCGCGGTTAATCGGGCGCAGGAGCTCCTCAGCGAAATCCCTGGCTCAGTGATGCCGCAGCAGTTTGAAAATTCGGCCAATCCGCTGATCCACCGGGTCTCGACGGCCGAGGAAATCTGGAACGATACGGCCGGTTCCGTGGATGCGGTGGTGTCCGGCGTCGGCACCGGCGGCACCATCAGCGGCATCGGTCAGGTCCTCAAGGCCCGTAAGCCGGGTCTGAAGATGTTGGCGGTTGAGCCGGAAGCCTCACCGATCCTGTCTGGCGGTCAGCCTGGGCCCCATAAGATTCAAGGGATTGGGGCGGGTTTTGTGCCCGGCATTCTGGACCGCGGCGTCATTGATGAGGTGATCCAGGTTTCGAACGACGACGCTTTTGACATGGCCCGCAAGGCCGCGCGCGTTGAAGGTATACCGGTCGGCATCTCGTCGGGTGCGGCCCTTGCGGCGGCCTTCCGCGCCGCCAGCCGCGATGAATATGCGGGCAAGGTGATCGTTGCGATCATCCCAAGCTTTGCTGAGCGCTATCTGTCGACGGCCCTGTTCGACGGGCTGTAGGATCCAAGCGGGCCTGATATCGGCACCCCGTCGGTATCAGGCTCGGCTATGGCGTCCGATGGCGGCATAGAGCGCAGACGGTAAGATCGGCTTGGCGACGTGGTCGTTCATCCCGGCGGCCAGACAATCTTCAATATCTTGCGGCTCTTCGGCCGCTGACAAGGCGATAATCGGCACCTTGGCATGGTCCCCGCCCATGGCGCGGATGGCGCGGGTCGAGGCGTGGCCGTCCATACCCGGCATCCGAATATCCATCAATATCAGGTCAAACTGCTTGCGCTGGGCGGCATAGATCGCGCTTTGGCCATTTTCGACCGCCTCAATCTCGCAGTCCAAGGGCTTAAGGATGGTCTTGATCAGCTCTTGGCTGAAGGCATTGTCTTCGGCCAGAAGGATGCTCATGCGCCGGGTGGGAACCGCTTGCGGCAGCGTTGGGGCAAGAGGTTCGGAGGCATCAAGGGGAAGGTCCAGTTCAAACCAGAACTGCGCACCGCCACGGGCCATATTTTCCGCCCCGATGGTTCCGCCCATCAGTTCAACCAATTGACGGCTAATCGAAAGGCCGAGGCCCGCACCGCCGGTCTTGGCTTGAGTGGGCGTGTTCGCTGACGTGACCCGGTCGAACAGGCGCGGCAAGAGCACCGGATCGAGACCGGTGCCCGAATCGGTGACGCTGATCTTGATCTTGGCTCGGTCTTTGTGGGTCGTAAGGTCGAGCTTCAAACTAATCTCGCCGCCGGACGAATGTTTGGTGGCGTTGCTGACCAGATTGAAAAGGATCTGACTGATCCGCCCGGGATCGCCAACGGTCAGAGGGATGGTATCTGGCAGATCCACGCCGAGGGACAGGCCCTTGGCCCGCGCCTCTGGGGTCATGACCTCTATGACATTGGCCAAGGTGTCGGACAGGCGGAAACTTTCCTCGACCAGACGCACCGTGCCAAATTCGAGGCGGCTAATATCCAGTACGTTGTTGACGATGGCCATGAGCTGACGGCTGGCGTCCTGAACCAGATCCAAATAGTGCCGATCACGATCATTCAGCCCGCCGTCCGTGCCAATCATTTCACTGAGGCCGATAATACCGGTCAGTGGCGTGCGCAGTTCATGGCTCAGGGTCGATAGAAACTCAGACTTTGACCGTGCCGCAGCCTCGGCAATCGCCTTGGCGGCCTCAGCCTCCTGCTCGGCGATCTTGCGGTCGTGGATGTCGCGAACAATATCGATCCACTCAAGGACCTCACGATTGGGGCCGAGCAAGAACCGGATGTTGCTCTGCAGCCAGATCCAGCCCCTCGTCTTGTGCAGATAGCGATATTCGACGGGAATGCGGTTGCTATTTTCACCCTTGGCGATCATCGCGCGAACCGCGACGATGGCCTCTTTCCAATCTTCAGGGTGGACCCGGCGCGTCGGACGATGGCCAACCATCTCTTTGGCATCATAGCCGGTGACCGTGACCACAGCGGGAGAGATATAGGTGCAGGTACCATCGCCCCGAACCCGCATGATCATGTCGCGGCTATAGGTCGTCAAGAAGCGCAGGTGACGCTCGCTTTCGACGAGATCCTGATCTTTCTGGCGCAGTTCGGTAATGTCGATGGTGATGCCAAAGAGGGACGGGTGAGCCGATTTGGCCGCAGGCTCCCGTTCGACCCGTGACCACAGATGCCGAATGCCAAGGGTCGGATGGTTCAGCCTAAACTCTGCAAAGGCGGGCCCGACCTGATTGAGGCCAGCCATCACCATCTGACCCATCATGTGCCGGTCTTCGTGCACGAACCGTTCCAGCATCGATGACGCGGTAACCGGTTGGTCAGATGACAGGCCATGGATCTCGTACATGGTCTCAGAAAATATGATGTTGTTGCTCGGCATGAGCAGGCGCCAATAGCCAACCCGAGCCACCGTCGTGGCCATGATCGCGGCGGTTAGATCATCGAAACTGCCAGCCTCATCGGCCTCCAAACTCTGGCCATAGACAATATCGCCAGTCGCGTTTGGACGTTCGTGTACGGACTTATCATCAGACATGAGGGGTAAGCTACGCTGGCGGGACCTGAGAGTTCGCTAACAATGTAGCACTATCTATATATAGAAGTAGATAAAATTATTGGCGCTATCGCAGATTAGGCGTGGGCCTTTTCGTCTTTAGACCCGCTTAAAATAACTTAAATTACCGTTGTTGTGGTCTAACGGGATAAAACAATGCTTGTTTATTTGATGAATGGACCGGATGAGGATTGTGGCCTCACCCGGTCGTCATCACGACAAATGTCGAAGTTTAAGGTTAGAGGGTGCGGGCGATCAGCACCTTCATGATCTCGTTGGCACCGCCATAGATGCGCTGGATGCGGGCATCCTTGTACATCTGGCCGATAGGATATTCGGTCATATAGCCGTAGCCGCCGAACAGTTGCAGGCACTCATCGACGATTTTGCACTGCAGGTCGCTGACCCAGTACTTGGCCATCGAGGCTGTTGCCGCGTCGAGCTTGCCCGCCATCAGCAGGTCGGTGCAGTGATTGACAAAGACCTTGGCAACGGTGGCTTCGGTCTTGGCTTCGGCCAGCTTGAACTGAGTGTTCTGGAAGTCGATGATGCGCTGGCCAAAGGCCTTGCGGTCCTTGACGTACTCGATGGTCACCTGCAGCGCCCGCTCGATCATGGCGAGGCCTTGGATGGCGATGATCAGGCGTTCCTGCGGCAATTGCTGCATCAGTTGCACAAAGCCCTTGCCCTCTTCGGCACCCAGCAGGTTCGAGGTCGGGACCCGGACGTCATTGAAGAACAGTTCAGAGGTGTCTTGGCTCTCTTGCCCAACCTTGTGCAGGTTGCGCCCGCGCTCAAAGCCCTCGACCTCATCGGTCTCGACCATGATCAGCGATGTGCCCTTGGAGCCCAGCGTGGGGTCGGTCTTGCAGACCACGCAGATCAGATTTGCCGTTTGGCCATTGGTGATGAAGGTCTTTTGACCATTGATCACATAGTGGTTGCCGTCCTTCTTTGCCGTGGTCTTGACCCCTTGCAGGTCGGACCCGGCACCGGGCTCGGTCATGGCGATGGCCGTGACTAGCTCACCGGAGATGATCCGCGGCAGCCAGCGCTGCTTTTGCTCTTCAGAGCCGTAATGGTTGATGTAGGGGGCAACGATGGCGTTATGCAGGGTGATGCCGAAGCCCTCGACACCCTTCAGGCCCATCTGTTCCATGATCACGACCTCATGGCGGAAGTCACCGCCAGAGCCGCCATATTCCTCGGGCAAGGAAACGCCCAGAAGGCCTGCTTCGCCCGCGATGTTCCACAGCTTGCGGTCCACGACGCCATTATCGCGCCAGCGCTGCACGTCAGCCGGAGTAGCATGATCGTCAAAGAAGCGGCCCACAGCGGCTTCAAAGATGTTCAGCTCTTCAATGTCCATGAAGGCTGGCTTTTCAACGTTCAGAACGCCCATGATATTTTCTATCCTTTATATCGTTGATCGAGATGTGGTTCAGAAGCGGTCAGCGGCAAGCGCCATCATGGTCGCTGAGCCGGTCTTGAGTTTGACCAGGTGCGATCCGGCATCGGGCAGGACCCGTTCGACAAAGAACCGGCCGGTCACCAGCTTGTCAGCATAGAAGGGATCGCTTGACCCCTCCGCAATCTTTGCCGCCGCAGCCTTGGCGATCAGGGCCCACATATAGGCCGTACCGGTCAGGCCAAACAGATGCAGATAGTCGCTCGAAGCAGCGCCAGCATTGTCCGGGTTTTGCAGGCCATTGGACATCAGCCAAAGGGTGGCCTCTTGCAGTTGCGCCTTGGCGGTTTGGAGGCCCTCGACGAAAATTTTCAAGGTCGGGTCTTCGTCATGATCGGCGATGAAGGCGTCAATCTCGGCAAAGAAGCTCATCACCGCTCGCCCGCCACTGGCCGCCAGCTTGCGCCCGACCAGATCGAGGGCCTGAACGCCGTTGGTGCCCTCATAGATCAGGGTGATGCGCACATCGCGCATATATTGCGAGGCGGCATAGCTTTCGGTGAAACCCGAACCGCCATGGACCTGCAGCGAATCCGAGGCGATCTTGAAGCCCTTGTCGGTGAAGAAGCCCTTCAGGACCGGCGTCATCAGGCCCATATAGTCATGAGACTTTTGACGGACCTCCGCATCGGGGCTCTTGGTGGCCAAATCGCCGTGCATACCGGTCCAGAGCAGAAACGCCCGGCCGCCTTCGAGCAGGCACTTGGACTCCATCAGCATCCGCCGCACATCGGGATGGACGATGATCGGATCGGCCGGTCCCTCGGCATTTTTGGGACCGGTCAGGCTGCGCCCCTGTAGGCGATCCTTGGCGAAGGCCACGGCACCTTGATAGGCGGCTTCACCCTGGGCCAAGCCCTGCAGG
>CALFYB010000490.1 GCA_937952995.1 uncultured Caulobacteraceae bacterium | reverse complement strand
CTAAGCGGCCTGCGAGCTTGGGCGATCAGACCCTCGGTCGGTACAAGGTTGGCGATCCCTATCAGGTCGATGGCCGTTGGTATGTCCCAGCAGAGCAGCCAGACTATGACGAGGTCGGCATGGCCTCTTGGTACGGCGACGCCTTCCACGCCAAGGCCACGGCCAATGGCGAGCTGTTCGACATGACGGCGCTGTCTGCGGCCCACAAGACCTTGCCGCTGCCGTCGATTGTTGAGGTGACCAATCTGGGCAATGGGCGGCGCATCCGGGTTCGGGTCAATGATCGTGGCCCCTTTGTCGATGGCCGCATCTTGGACCTGTCGCGCGCCGCCGCCGGGGAGCTTGGTTTTGCGGGTCAAGGCTTGGCGAGGGTCCGGGTGCGCTATATCGGGCCTGCGCCGCTGGGTCGTCCGTCTGATGGACTGATGATTGCCGCTGTGACCACCCCGCCACAGCCCGCGCCGAGTGTAAGGACGGCCTCTGAACCGATCGTCGCGCGACCGTCCGAGCCAGCCCCCTTGATCGGAGGCTCGACCTTCGAAGTGGCCGTCGGTGCATTCTCGGATCAGGCGGCGGCCCAGCGACTTGTTGATCGATTGAGCGGTCCCCTAGCGGCCTCGGGGCAAGTGCGGCTGGTGCCCGTCGACCGTTCGGGCATAACCCTGTACCGCGTCGTCATTTCCGCCATTGCCGATGAGGCCCAGGCCATCGCGGTACGCCAGCAGCTGTCCATATTTGGCCTGTTGGACGCCCGGGTGATCTATCCCAGTGGATCGCGATAGATATCCTGAGCAAACCCCACTTGCGTCGCGGCGCGAACTGTCCAATGTGCGGGTGTGACCCAAGGACTGTTCATATCTTTTGAAGGCGGCGAGGGGGCTGGAAAGTCCACTCAGGTGCGCCGGTTAAGCCAACGTCTCGCCGCATTAGGGCGTGAGGTCGTGGCCACGCGCGAGCCGGGCGGATCGCCGGGGGCGGAGCTGATCCGCGACCTGCTGGTCAATGGTCCTGCGGAGCGCTGGTCGCCCATGACCGAGACCTTGCTGATGTATGCCTCTCGCCGAGATCATGTCGAGCGCGTGATTGTTCCGGCGCTCGAGCGCGGGGCGGTGGTCCTGTCAGACCGGTTCCACGATTCAACCCGCGCCTACCAAGGGGCGGGCGGCGGAGCACCGGCTGAGCTTATCGCCGCATTGGAAACCCATTGTTTGGGGCCCGTTCGTCCTGACCTGACCCTGATCATGGACCTACCCGTGTCGGTGGGTCTGGCCAGAGCCATGGGCCGGGGCGGGGCCGAGGCGCGCTTTGAGTCAAAGGGCGAAGCGTTCCACGAAAAGCTACGCCAAGGCTTTGCCGATATTGCGGCGGCTGAACCGCAACGCTGCCGACTGATTGACGCGAACCAGACCCCCGACGCGCTGGAAGCGGTGATCTGGGATATGGTGCAACCGGCCTTGGCGGCGCGCTCATGAGCGAAGCCCCCCTTCATCCGCGCGACGTCTATCAGATGGACGGGGCTGAGGCGGCCGAACAGGCCCTGCTCGACAGCCTGTCACGTGGCCGCCTGCACCATGCTTGGCTACTGACCGGACCTGAAGGTGTCGGCAAGGCGACCTTTGCCTATCGCGCTGCCCGACGTTTGCTGGGCGCTGCTCCAGAGCCAGAATTTGGGCTCCTAGGCTCCGATCCCCATGATCCCATCTGTCGCCAGGTCGCCGCGCAGTCTCATCCGGACCTGATGGTGCTTGAACGTTCCGTCGTGGACGGCAAGACCAAAAAGAACATCGTGGTCGAAGAGGCGCGGCGATTGCCGGAATTCTTCTCGCGCTCTCCGGCCACCGCGCCCTTTCGCGTCGCCATCATCGATGCGGTCGACGATATGAACAACAATGCCGCCAACGCGGTGCTCAAGACGCTGGAAGAGCCTCCGGAGCGCGGGATTGTGTTTCTGGTTAGCCATTCTCCCGGGCGCCTGTTGCCGACGATCCGCTCGCGCTGTCGCCGCCTGGCTTTTGCCCCTTGGGATGAGGCCCGCCTGATTGATTTTGCCAGCGCCAATACGGATCAAGATCTGGCCGGTGCCCGCCGATTGGCTCAGATGGCCAAGGGCGCGCCGGGACGGATATTGGAACTGGCCTCGAACAAGGCTTTGGAGTTGGACCAGTTGGCGCAGGACCTTTTGCGCCGCCTGCCCAAGATCGACGAGGCTGAACTGCTGCATATGACCGATGGGTTTCGCGGCAATGACGGGGCAGGGCGCTTTGCCCTGTTAATGGAGCGACTGGCCGACCAAATTCACGCCCTATCGGTGGACAGCGCACTGCGCGGTGAGGCCGGACCAGCGCTGGATCGCTGGGCCATGGCATGGGAGCGGCTCAATCGCTTGCCGCCCGAGGTTGAGGGTCTAAATCTGGATCGCGGTGATGCCTTTTGGACGATCATATCCGAGCTTAGAAATGCTGCTAAAACATAATCGCAATCTACTGTAAAACATAAGATAAGACCTATGATAATCGACAGTCACGTGAACTTACATGCGCCGCAATTTGCCGAGGATCAGGCCGAGGTGATTGACCGTGCGCGCGCCGCAGGCGTCTCGCTGATGGTCACGATCTGCGACAAGGTCTCGGTGTTTGATACCGTCCACGCCATCGCCATGACCCATCCTGACATCTGGTGCAGCGTCGGGACGCACCCTCATGAAGCCAAAGAAAATCCGTTGCTTACCGCGAAAACCTTGATTGATTTGGCAGGCAAGGGGCGCGTCGTGGGGATCGGCGAAACGGGTCTGGACTATTTTTATGACTACAGCCCCCGAGACGTTCAGCAGAGCGTGTTTCGTGTCCATATCGAGGCTGCACGTGACACCGGCCTGCCGCTGATCGTCCACACGCGCGATGCCGATGAGGACATGATCGCCATTCTGGAGGACGAACATGCCAAGGGGCCGTTCAAGATCCTGCTCCATTGCTATACCAGCGGAGCGGAGCTGGCCCGTCGGGCCGCCGCTTTGGGGGCTTGGTTTTCGGTATCCGGTATCGCCACCTTCAAGGCCGCAGCCGATGTGCGCGCTGTGATCGCGGACATGCCCGCTGACCGGATCATTGTAGAGACCGACTGCCCCTATCTGGCCCCGGTTCCCATGAGGGGACGCCGCAACGAGCCCGCCTATGTGCCCCATGTCTTGGCTAAGCTCGCCGAAATCCGCGGCTGGACCTTAAGCGAGGCTGAGGCCCGCACAGAGGCCGCCTTCTTTGCCCTGTTCGACACCATCCCAAGGCCTGCCGCATGAGTCTGGAATTCACGATCTTGGGCTCCGGCTCGTCTGCCGGTGTGCCGCGTGCTGATGGAAATTGGGGCGTTTGCGATCCTAATGAGCCGAAAAACCATCGTTCGCGCTGTTCGATGCTGGTGCGGCGACTGTCAGGGCAGGGGGCCAAGCACGACACGACGGCCCTGATCGACACCGCGCCAGACTTTCGCCTGCAGAGCGTCAGGGCCGGGATAGGGCGTCTTGATGCGGTCCTCATGACCCACGACCATGCCGATCAGGCCCATGGGCTGGACGATGTGCGGGCCTTCGCCCATGGACAGCAAGCCGGTGTGGGCATAAATGCCCAGCTTGGCGCGGGTGTCGATGATGTCCAGGTTGCGCATGGTCAGCTGGCCGATGCGGTCCAGTG
>CALFYB010000489.1 GCA_937952995.1 uncultured Caulobacteraceae bacterium | reverse complement strand
CGATCCGTATCCCCACCACGACACCGGATGAGACCCTATCGGCAGTGCGCGCTGTGCTCGAAGCTGAACGCGGCCGGTTCGAGGCCATCGGCATTGCCACCTTCGGTCCCGCCAGACTGGATCGCACGGCCAAGGACTGGGGCCAGATTCTGAATACCCCGAAACCGGGCTGGAGCCATGCCGATGTCGCCCACCGCCTGACCGATGGTTTTGACGTCCCCGTCGCTTTCGACACTGATGTGACGGGTGCCGCCGCGGGTGAGCATCTGTGGGGCGCAGCCCATGGCCTGAGCGACCTTGCCTATGTCACCATCGGCACTGGCGTTGGCGTGGGTCTGATCGTTAATAGCCAGCCGCTCCATGGGCTTATGCACCCAGAGGCCGGGCATATTTTGGTGCGCCGCGACCCTCAGCGTGACCCCTTCAAGGGCGCCTGCCCCTTCCATGGCGACTGCCTAGAGGGCCTGATCAGCGGTCCGGCCCTTGCCGTCAGGGTCGGTAGGCCCGCCGAACAGCTTGATGTGCAAGACCCGGTCTGGGACCTGGTCGCTGACTATGTGGCGCAACTGGCCGCGAGCCTGAGCCTCATAGCCTCGCCCCAGAGGATCATTATCGGCGGCGGGGTTGGTTCTCACCCCACACTACTGCGCGCCGCCCGTCAGCACCTTCGCCGTCAGCTCGGCGGCTATATTGGCGATCTTGAGGATGAGGCGCGGTTAGAGCGCTATCTGGTTGCTCCCGGATTGGGGAGCGATGCTGGCGTGCTGGGGGCGATAGCCTTGGCCTTGCCCCTAACGAGATCATAGGAGCTCAAATCATGGCATCGACTGAAACGACGGCCCAGATCGAGGGCGGCACCCGCAATGTCGGCCTGATCAAGCTGATGACCTTTTTGATGTTCATGATGTTCGCCATGACCACAGATTCGGTCGGGTTGATCATTCCTGAGGTGATCAAGGAATTTGGTCTTGGCATGACCGCTGCCGGGTCTTTCCACTATGCGACCATGAGCGGCATCGCCTTGGCGGGCCTTTTTCTAGGGTTCTTGGCCGACCGGCTTGGGCGCAAGCGCACCATCATGCTCGGCCTAACCCTCTTTGCCCTCAACTCCTTCCTTTTTGCGGTCGGCAACCAGTTCCTGTTCTTTGTCGGGCTACTGTTCATTTCCGGCCTCGCCATTGGGGTGTTCAAGACCGGCGCCCTAGCCTTGATCGGCGATATCTCCACCTCCACCCGCTCCCACACGGCGACCATGAACACGGTTGAGGGCTTCTTTGGCGTCGGGGCCATTATCGGCCCCGCCATCGTGGCCCAGCTTCTGGTGCGCGGAGCCTCGTGGAAGTGGCTCTATGTCATTGCCGGTGGCCTCTGCGCCATCTTGATAATCACTGCCTTCTTCATCCGCTATCCCACTCGCACGCAGCAGGTCGAGACGGTCAATCTGAAGGCCTCCTTGAGCCTGATGGGCCATCCCCATGCCTTGGCCTTCAGCATCCTTGCCATGCTCTATGTCGGCGTAGAGGCCGCGATCTATGTGTGGATGCCAACCCTTTTGGCGGGCTATGCCGGACCTTGGCCGTTGGTCGCAACCTATGCTCTGGCGATCTTTTTTGTTCTGCGCGCAGGGGGGCGGTTCTTAGGGGCTTGGCTGCTCAGCCGGTTTAACTGGACCACGGTGATGAGCCTGGCCAGCGGGGCTATCCTGATCTGTTTTGCCGCCGCCATGGTTGGCGGGATCAGCGTTGCGGCCATCGCCCTGCCCCTGTCGGGTCTGTTCATGTCCGTGATCTATCCTACCGTCAATTCCAAGGGCATTAGTGGCTTCAAAAAGGCCCAGCATGGGGCGGCGGCAGGGGTCATCCTGTTCTTCACCTGCGTCAGCGCCGTTCTTGCCCCCCTCGCCATGGGGGCTGTCAGTGACCTGTTTGGCGGGGCAAAGGCTGGTTTTGCCTTGGCGACGGTCTTTGCGGGCCTCCTCTTTATCGCCCTTCTTGCCAACCGGATCTGGGACCCCTCTGCCAAGGTTCTTAAGAGTCTGGACGAGGACGACTATGGCGCAGCCCCTTAAGGGGGTTATCTGAGGGTCCTTGACGCCGGTCCCAGGATGGTTCGAAGTGGCGACAAAGAGAACGGGCCGCTAGGGAGGTGTGGGTTCTAAACCAAGTTCGTCTCTAGTTGCCGACATGATGGCTCAAGCCTCGGCTTCTGTCAGTCGCTCTCTTTACCCAATGCCGAGCCTAAATTTTTATCTCGAATAGTAACCACCCTTAGGTCAGATCTTCTGCGCCATTGATAATTATGGGAAATTTCGCCGCTGGATATCGGTTTATGCGTGCTGCGGAGCTCTATCAGCACCCAGTGGTGCCAAGTGAACTTCGATGCGTCGATCCAACGCTTGGGCATAGCGACTAATCAAATTGAAGGTCGGCATGTGGCGAGCGCTTTCGAGACGAGCGATCACAGACTGGCTTGTTCCCATCCGACGAGCAAGCTCGGCTTGGGTAAGGCCTGCAGATTGACGAGCGTCCACCATCTCGCCAACGACAGCAAAGATCGGTCCCAAGCGTTCGTACTCAGTACGGGCCTCAGGATCGGACAAAATTTGATCACGAAGACTGGCTAGGCTTGTCATGGTTCGATCTCTTTGGCTCGGCGAAGCGCTAACTCAATAGCGCCTCGCGGTGTCTTTTGGGTCTTCTTAACAAAGGCATGGACAACGATCACTCGTCGGCCGATGGCCGTGACATAAAGCGCGCGGGCTATGCCATCACGTCCTGTCAAACGCATCTCCCAGAGTTTATCCTGAAGATGCTTAACGTGGGGCTGTCCAATGCGCTCGAGTCCGACAGCTTCTATTCGTTCAGCAAGTCTCACAAACGCTGCCTGCATATCTTTTGGCAATGCCAAAATCTCTGCATCCACTTGGGTGCCAAGGGTTTCTACCAACCACGTCATAACACTATTATATAGCATTCATGCTATTTTGCAATCTCCGCCGACGAGCAATCAAAGGCTCATATCTCCCCTCGAGATCTGCCTTGCCCGCTCCATCCCCCTCTCCTTCTGCGGCTCGATGACCTTAACCGCCGCCGCCTCGAGTAGAGGTTGCTCCGCCTTGTGCATCGCCAAGGCAACACCCGCTAGCTCGGACCCTGCCTCGCGAGTCGCCCGCACCTCATCCGAAGCGATCAGATTGAGTCCATCCTGCCTATTGAGCTTGAACGCCAAGAGCTGGGTGTCGTTGGTCACAAAGATCAGGCTTTGAGCCGCGCGCGATATCTGAACATAGGCCCGCGCCTGATTAGCCGCCTCGCCGTGGGCACTTGAGAGAACAGCAATCACATCCGGGTAGGTTTGACCTTGAGCCCGGTCAGCGGTTTCAGAATAGCCGTGGCTCACAAACTGAAGGGCCGGATCGTTAGTCTTCAGACGGTGTTCTTGGCCATCAGCAGCCCGGATAGTCCAGCCCCACCGATCAACCGCAGTAACTGTAAACCGCTCACCCGTATTGAACCCGCGCTCATCCTCACGCCGCTCCCAGACCAGTCGCTCTCCGGCCTTTACCGCAATCTCTTGGCGCTCATAGGCTTGGAAGCCATTGGCGCGCTTGGATGCGGCTTGCTTAGTTAAATCCAGCTCGGAGCGCCTATGATCTGGCCCCTCTAGGATCAGGCGCTGATTGCGCTCATCGCGGCCAACAATGGTGAGACTTTCACCCTTCTGGATCCCAGCATCGCGAACCCCTGCATGAAAGATCAACACCTGACCTTCTTGATAGTTCGCCGCCCGCCAAGATTCAGCGCTCGTCATTCGCACCTGACGCAAAACATTCGAGTTGTGGTCGGGTCCAGTAAGCTCACCCCTCTTGGTTAGCTCAGCCCGGATCAAGGTCGATAGCTCACCGCGAAGGCTATGGGTCGGAACAATGATCGAGGGTTCCGACCCTTTATCCTTAGATTGCACCCAAGCCTTGAAGGCCGCTTCTGCCAAGCCCTTGTCGGTCGCATTCTTTCCGACCTCTATGACACGAGAGCCAAGAGCGTAAAGCCCCCTACCCGGCTCACCCTTGGCCAGATGCTCGACCGATCTTTTGATCTGAGGGTCCTTCTGTCGCTGGATCTGGGTCATGCGCGCCTGGTCGATGCCCTGATTGAGCATCAGACGCCAAGGCGCTCCTGCCTCAGGGGATCCCAGCTGCTTTTCATCGCCGATGAAGATGACGCGGCCAATGGTCAGACCATCGGCAACCTTCATCAGGCGCTCGACCTGGCGGTTGGACAGGAGCGAGGACTCGTCCACCAAAAGCGCCCTGCCCTTCCACTCACTCCGGTCCTGATCTAGCGCCTTGGCCAGGCTCTTCACCTGGCCGCTTCGCTCTAACTTCCGCTCCATCCCAACCAAGAAGCTCTCAACCGTCTGGCTCTTGATCCCTGCGCCCGCCTCAAGGGCGCGGCTAGCATCATGGGTTGGGGCAAGGCCTCGGATCTCGGTTCCTGCCTCAAGCGCGAGCTGATTGACCATCTTGAACATTGTGGTCTTGCCCACACCGGCAAAACCCTGAACCCCGACGAAACGGTCATGGCTGGTCAGGAGCTTTTCTGCAGCGGCCCTTTGACCATCATTCAAAACGATCGCGCCGGGTTGGCGCTCAAGGGCGTCTAACTGGCCTGCTGCCTTGCCCGCACCAAGGATGGCGGGTGATTTGTTCATACCCACACTGACGCGGTCAACCAGCCCCTGCTCTAATCGAAGAGCCGCCGACGTCGTGATCGCACCTAGCAACCGGCCATCAGCCTTTTGCACGCGGCCATCGGCTTCCAAGAGCCCAATCTGGCGCTCCAAACGGTCGGACGAGAGGCCAGCGGCTCCATATTCGAGAGCTTTCGCTATCACCTCATGGCGCGTGAACACCGCCTTTTGCTGATCGAGAACCTGAAGGCCGTAGGAGACGGCCGACCGAGCGTCACGATCAACAGAGAGGTTTCTCCACCGATAGCCATAGGGATCTGCCGGTACACTCTGCCCGCCTACCAGATTACGCCACGCCTCAATGAACCGAGACTTGGCGTCCGATGCCGTCCCATGAACTTTGGGGGACAGGTCGGCCCCTGCCCGATCCTTGTCTTGGATGGCGGCCACCAGAGCCTTTGCATCCAACCCGTTGGCCTTAGCGTCGGCTTCCCACCGCAAAACCAAGTCGCTACGCGGCGTCTTCAGTTTGCTTGGCCGATCCTTCAGAGCTATGGCGTCACGCTGCCCCCCCGTAAGGGGTCCACCCTTCTTCTGCTCGGCCACGATCTTCGCGGCCTCAATCTGCTCGCGGCGCTTGGAGAAGACCCGTAACTGATCCTTGCTAAAGTCGGCCAGTTCAAAGGCACCGGTCTTGGCGTCGTGGCGGATGTCATAGCCAAGGGCTAGTGCCTCCTTGGCCAGTTCGGCCCGATAGACCCGCCCCAGCAGCTTAGTGTGCTTGAAGATCTGCAAGCTCTCTAAGGCTCTGACCTTGCCACTCTTTGGCTCAACCGTGGCATTGGCCACCACCACATGGGTGTGGCGCTGGGGATCGCCGCTGCGCGAGGTGCCATGCACGGTCTTGGCATAGACAAGGTTGCCGGTCTTAACCTCAACGACCTTGCCCTTCTCGCGAACCCGCGTGATGGCAAAATGTTGCTCAGCATAGTCCATGGCCTTTTGCACGGCCTTGTCATGGGCGCTGTCTAGGCGCTGATCACCGCCGACCAGGATGGCAAGGCTGACGCTCTTTGGGGCTGAAAAGGTCAGATCCCAACCGGGTTTGTGTTTAGGCTCGTTACCAGGTTCTGACTGAGCGCCCTCGGGCTTTACATCGACAAAGACCGGATGGGAGCCGTCCAAGATCTCCCTGAAATCTTTGGGCTCAGCCTTGCCACTGAGACCCAGGGCCGCACTACCCTTGCCGCCCCACTCAAGGCCTGGGCTGTCGGCCTCCCCAGTGACGTAATAGTCATCCTTACCGTAATAGCTGGCCGCGCCTGATGAACTGCCGATGGTGCTGACGGACAACATCAGAGCCCTCCATCAAAATCAGTCAGAAAATCCATTCCGCCATCAATGTTCTCGTCCGGCTGGCGATCATCATGCGTGGATGGTCCCGTTAGAGGACGAGGTTGGGAGTTTGGATCGGCACCGCTCCCATCGTTGCCATTACCCGTTGCTGCGGTTGGTTTAGAGCGTGCCCTTCTTGGCCCTGGCCTAGACGCCGCCACCTGGGGTTCGCGTTGTGCCCGCAGGATGAACTCTGTAACCGGATCAGGACCAGAGCGCGGCACAAAGCCAGGTGCCATGGCTGGGAGATGGTCTGGTTCAAAGCGGATCGGCGCGATCGGGAAGGGACCAGATTTGCGCTTATTGGTCACCCGGATGACGCCTTGCAAGGAGGGCAGGTTCATCAGGTCGGTCGGTAGATAGACCGCCTCCTTGTCCTCGCGCTGCGAGATGCTGACCCCGTCTCTAAGGCTATTGGCTCCATAGGACGTGTTCTCGGTTGACCGGTTCATGACACGCTCACCGAGGATGTCACTCATGGTCTGGGCGGTCTCACTGTCACCGCAGCGAAGGACGAGCTTATTTAGACACTGACCCATGATCGTGCGGGCCATATCCTTGCCGTAGATCTCCTGAACCTGAGAGATCTGCTGCATCCCCAGCACCATGGCCCCGCCATATTTGCGAACCCGGTTAGGCCCCTTGGCCAGCTCGTCGATCCGGCCAAGGGAGGGAAACTCATCCAGCACCACCCAGGTGGGATGAAGCCCTACCCCTTCGGCCTTGCGAGACAGGAGCGCATTGACCACGATCTCAGACCAAAAGCCCAACAGTGGTCGCAAGGTATCGGCATGGGTCTCAGGCGCTGAGAGAAACAGGATGCCAGGGGAGCTGCGTTCCTGATTGATCCAGCGCCGGATCGAAAAGGCCTCCCCCTCCCCTAAGAGATAGATCAGCGGCGTAACGCCCTCGACCATAACCGATTTAATCGAGGCGACGCGTGGCCCGCCGCTGCGCTCAAGATGCTCATGGGCAGGTGTTCCTTCCAAAAGCGTGAGCAACCGGTCAGTTGGTCCAAACAGATGGTTCAAGGCTGTCTCTAAGGTCACGATCCGGTCGCGCTGCTTGAGCATGAAGCAGGTCCAGGTGAAGACCGATCTGGCCGTATTGACCCAGTAGGGATCCCCGCCCTTGGGCTCCTTGAAGAGGCCATGGGCTAGGCGGTCCCACTCCACATGGTCGTTAGCATCATAGAAGGGCGACCAAGACACTGAGCGCTCATCGAAGGGATTGAGGATCAAGTCGGTGTCTGGATCAAAATGCTGGGCGGTATATTCCAGCTCTGGATCATAGATCACGGCCCGGTCACCGCGTTCGCGGATCGAGGCGATCAGCTTATGGATCGCCACCGACTTGCCAGAGCCTGGGCTGCCGGTGATTAGGGTATGTTCGAACTCCCCATCAAACGGATAGGGCACGCCGACCAGTTTGGCGGGCAGATGATATGGCCTGCTCTTAGTCTTGGCCTCTTGCCGGTTAAACAGATCAATCTGCGCGATAAGGGCCTTGGCCGACACGATCAGCTGGCCGCGCGTCTGCGTGGTCTCGATCTTCTCGCGGCCCATGTGGGTGTACCAGAAGACCATAAGGGACAAGATCAGGCCATCGCCGATCAGCCATAAGATCCCACCAAGGACTATGAGACGGCGATAGCCGTAGGCCAGGGGCTCCACCCAACTCAGGTGCGGCACCAGGGTCACTGGATAGCTCAGAGGCCTTAGCCCTGGGGTTGGCACATTGAGATGTTGCGGGAACGGCGGACCCATCCAATGGAGCAGGTCAGCCATAAGGGCCAAGGCACCGAAGGTCTGCATGTCCTCAGGCGCACGCAGATTTATGATGACGATACAGACCACGCCCCAACAGAAGACGAAGAAACCATATCGCTTGGCCTCTTGACCCGCCATGACCATGGCATGGCCAAGCACCTGCCCGCCGCGCACGAATGAGCTGAACCCATCCGATGATGATTTTACCATTTTGTGATCCGAAAAAGAGGACACGAAATGGCGAGGAGCTTCCCAAGCGGTGAGGTTTTATAGGCCTAAGACAGGGCTTCGAAAAGGGCCAAAAGGCGCTCGTCTGTCGGGGGATTCACATCGACATCGAAAGGGCGTTTACCCAAGGGGCCGAACAGAAGCACAGCGGCCTGCTCAGCGGTCTTGCGCGCTTCGCTCAGCTCATCCTTGCTCAAGGTCTTGCGCGCCAAGGCCAGCATTACGGCTGTGCCCAAGAGGGTCTGGTAGCCAGCCTGATGAGCAACCCAGGACTTACGGTCAATGGCGTGCTGGGCGATGGCCTCGTCAATTATCTGGCCATAGGTCATGCCTTTATCGACCGACATCTGGTGAAGACGCGCCTTTGTGGCAGGCATGACATGGCACTGGATACGCGGCATTGCGGATGGCATTTCAATATCTCCCCTCACAAGGGAGAGGTAGAAATACCTCTCCTTAACATCATGATTTATAACAAGTAATTGGGAAAATCAACAGGTGGAGGTGAAAGTACCTCTCCCCCTCCGCACTTTTATTATTGTTGTAAAACAATAACTTACACTGGCCGCAGGCGTGCGTATGGTGTGCACTGTCAAGAGACAGTTATTTGAGAGCCCCCTTGGGGCAATTGCGCCTCATCCCCAAGCCTCGAAAATATAGATTGTTCAATCCAATCAGACCGTTCGAAGCCCAGGCGGCGAATGAGGCAAATCCCACCTACTTTGGGACATTGAGAGCCAAAGGCCCGATGTTCCGCTCATGTTCCGCTCTGGGTACAAAATAGCCATCAGGACAGGCCTCAAAGCCTTACGCTATATGGCGTTGGGAAATAGGCGGTCATCGAATTGAGGTTCGATCAAAGGCGCGCCTTATTGAGCCATATGACCTGGCAACGCATTAGGTCACGCTCAAAGGATCAGTTAGCCGATGCAGGTGCCTCAAAGGCGAGCATGTTTGAAATGCCGACAAGCTTGGAATTATGGGACTAACCGGTATAGGCGTGAATTCGGCGTCCAGTGTTCACGTGCCGATCTGTTAGGTCTTCCAGTGCTAAGGTAAGCCCCTGTCTTTGTGCCGTCACCCCAGACGTCGCACTGGCTCCATCGACCGCGCCTGTATGGTCGCCCCCAAGATTCCAATTTAGGGGGAGAGACAACCTGAATATGGATCAGAGCAGGTCTTTGTAAGCAGCCAGAAAATTGGCCGTTTCCGACAGGCCTAGTGTTTCAACTTTTAAAATGAGCTCCCCGGCGGTGAGCTCAGGGTTTTCAAATCGTTCCCGCATCAGACGCAATGCGGCGAC
>CALFYB010000488.1 GCA_937952995.1 uncultured Caulobacteraceae bacterium | reverse complement strand
TGGGTCAGATTCAGTCTATTGAAGAGTTGTTGAACCTGCTGTTCCGCAGGCGCTGGCTTATCATCGTGATCAGCGTCGTCGGGATCATTGCTTCGGCGATTTTTGCCAAGACCCGCCCCGATGTTTACGAGGCTGCTGCCGTCATTCAGGTGGAAATGCCAACGGTCGCGGCCTCGGATGGCACGCCCACCCAGAACGGCAGCGCGCAGATGTTGCAGACCATCCAGCAACGCCTGACCACGCGCGAGGCTTTGGTGGCCATGATCGAGCGGCATGGCCTGTTCACCGACCTGCCCGCCCTGTCGCAGGATCAGAAAGTTGACCTGCTGCGCGCCTCGGTGCAATTCCAGAACGTCGCGACCGAGGGCAGTCAGGCCTTTGGTCAGGCTACCGGAATTTCGGCCATCATCATCTACGCCCGTCTGGGCAATGGCGATCAGGCCGCTCGGGTGGCGAATGATTTCGCGCAAGGCATCCTTGACCAATCGGCGGCAGGCCAGCGCGCGCGCACCGACACAAACGTGACGTTCTACGCCGAGGAGGAGGCGCGGCTGTGGCAGGAAATCTCGGCGCTTGAGGCCGAGATCGAGGCTTACAAGACCGAAAATGATCATTCGCTGCCCTCGATCCGCGACGCGCGGCGGGATGAACTTGTCAGCATAGAGGACGACCAGAGGGCGGCCATTCAGGAAAAACTCGGGCTCGAGGCCGAAGCCGCCGCGATCAAGACCCTTAATCCAGAGGGCTTGAACGGCACCAACCGTCTGAAACTATTTGTCTTTGGAAATGAAGCCGCAGGTCAGGCGCGGCTTGTGGCCTTGCTGGATAATCTGGGTAAGGGGGCATCGGGTGCCGCCGTCCAGAACCTCAATCTGATGCTGGGCTTGGATGAGGGCGAAGGCCTGATCTAGGCCCAAGCCGAAACCCTCTCCCGCTGGGAGAGGGTCTCAGGTCGATGGATTAGGACAGTTTCACCAGCATCTTGCCGATGTTCTCGCCCTTGAACAGCTTGACGAAGGCGGCGGCGGCATTTTCAACGCCGACATCCACGGTCTCGCGGTACTTCAGTTGGCCCGAGCTGATCCACTCGGCCATGTCCTTGACGAACAGGGCCTGTTGCTCTGGGTGGTCGGAGACGATGAAGCCTTCCAGACGCAGGCGCTTGCCAACCGCTTGGATCAGGTTGGATGGGCCCTTCGAGGCGTCTGTGTCGTTATATTGCGAGATCATGCCGCACAGCGCGAAGCGGGCGAAGGGACGGGCCGCGGTGATAGCCGCTTCCAGATGCTCGCCGCCGACATTTTCGAAATAGACGTCGATGCCCTTGGGAGCCGCTTCCATCAGGGCTGCCGTCAGGTCCTTGACCTTCTTGTAGTCGATGGTCGCGTCGCAGCCGATTTCCTTGAGATAGGCGATCTTCTCGTCGCCGCCGGCCGAGCCGATGACCGTGCAGCCCTTGATCTTGGCAATCTGGCAGACCAGTGCACCAACAGCGCCAGCGGCAGCCGACACGAACACCACGTCGCCGGGCTTCAGGGCTGCGATCTTCAACAGGCCGACATAGGCGGTCATGCCAGGCATGCCCAGAACGCCAAGGAAGGCTTGCGGCGGCATGCCATGCGTGTCGATCTTCTGCAGGGTCGAGGCCGGAGCCACATAGGCTTCACGCCAGCCCCACATGGACGAGACGATGTCGCCGGGCTGGAACTTGGGATCGCCTGATGCGACCACTTCGCCAACCGCGCCGCCTTGCAGCACTTCGCCGATTTGGAACGGAGGAACATAGCTGGGGCGGTCGGTCATGCGGCCGCGCATGTAGGGGTCAACCGTCATATAGAGGTTCTTGACCTGGACTTCGCCTGCACCGGGTGCGGGCACCTGAACGGTTGCGAGGGTGAAGTTGTCGGCGGTTGGCGTGCCAACGGGACGGGACTTCAAATGGACTTCACGTGAGGTGAGGGTGGTCATGGCGGTTCTCCCATTCGAACTGCGCGGGGTCCGCGCGGGTTTCAAACAACTGTTTAGCTTGGATTGGGCACTTGCTCCAGCCTCATCGGTAAGGTTGCACATCCATTGGCCCTAAGCCCCGGCGCAGTGTAGACAGGACGCTTAGAACTGCAGCGGAAGGACCGAATCTTATGACCCAGCAATTGCGCGCAGGCGTGGTCGGAGCCGGTGTCTTTGGCGGCTATCACGCTCGTAAATATGCCAGCCAGCCAGCCGTGACCTTAACGGCCATCTATGATCCCGATGAGGCGCGTGGACAGGCCTTGGCGGCGGAGCTGGGGGCTACGGCCTTTACCGACATGACCGCGTTCCTCGCGCTTGTGGATGTGGTGACGGTGGCATCCCCGGCGGATACCCACGGACCAGCGGCTCTTGCGGCCCTGACAGCGGGCAAACACGTCTATGTCGAAAAGCCTTTGGCGACCAATCTCGATGAAGCAGAGAAGATGACCGCGATGGCGGCCAAGAAGGGCGTGGTTCTGGCCTGTGGCCATCAGGAGCGGATCGTCTTTCAGGCCATGGGTTTGATGGACGTGCCAGAAACGCCGCTCGCGCTCGAAGCCGTCCGTCGGGGCATCTGGAACGTCCGGGGGACGGATGTGTCCTGCGTGCTCGATCTGATGATCCACGATATTGATCTGGCGCTCAGCCTTGCGCGCTGTGAGCCCATCGCCGTCGAAGCGGAAGGCCGCACCGAGCAGGGGCCCTATCTGGATGAGGTCGAGGCAGAAGCGACCTTCACCAACGGCATGAACGCGACCTTTAAGACTTCACGCATCGCCGAGGCCCGCGAGCGGACCATGCGGATCGTCTATCCCTCTGGCGTGGTCGAGATCGACTTCCTGACCCGCGCGTTCCGCAACACCACGCCCTTCGCGCTCAATGCTGATTTCACTGAAACGGTGCAGGGCAAGGATCCGCTCGGAGCCAATGTCGCTGGTTTTCTGGCGGCTGTACGCGGCGAGACCCCCCGTCCGCCGGTGACTGGGGCAGAGGCGACGCTGGCGCTAGATCTTGCCTTGGCGGTGGAAATGGCCGCTGGGGCTTGACCTTGGCTGTGCCGCACTAACTCTATTTGCATTCAAAGGAGATCTCTGATGCTGCGATCCATTGCCCTTTCAGCCTTCGTCGCCGCCGTGGCCTTCGCCGCCCCGACCGATCATGCAGGGGCTGCCGAGTCGGTGCCTGCGGTAGCCTATGGCTTTAACTTTACCGATATTGAGGGTGGAAAGCTCTCGATGGATCAGTTCCGAGGCAAGGTCGTACTGGTCGTCAATACGGCGTCCCAGTGCGGGTTCACGCCGCAATATGATGGGCTGGAAAAGCTCTACACCGATTACAAGGCGAAGGGCTTCGTCATTCTCGGTGTGCCCTCCAATGATTTTGGCGGACAAGAGCCCGGCTCAAACGCCGAGATCAAGAAGTTCTGTAGCGTGAACTTCAATATCGATTTCCCGATGGCTGCTAAGGCTGTGGTTAAGGGCGACAAGGCCCATCCGTTCTACAAATGGACAAAGGCCAAGCTGGGCTCACAGGCCGAGCCAAAATGGAATTTCCATAAGATCTTGATCGGTCGCGACGGTCAGCCGATCGCGGGCTTTGGCTCGATGGTCAAGCCTTCGGATAAGGTGCTTCTGACCGCGATCAATAAGGCCCTTTAGGCAGGGCTTTCCCTAGCGCGCCTTCGGCTCTAAGTTGGCGACGCTTGCGATCTGTCGAGTGAGAATTCAGGACTTAAGATGAGCGGTCAGACCGACTGGGTAGAACTTCTAATGTCATCAACGGGGCGCATTGCGCGCATGCCGTTCTTGATTGCTGGAGCCGGGCTGATCGCAATCACCGCGCTGTACGAGTCCGTGGCAGGCACTGCGCTGCACCTGCTGACCGGGTGGTTTGTCTACCCAACGATCCTGTTTGCAGCGGCCTGTATCCTGTCGAAGCGTTTGCATGATCGTGGACGGTCTGGTTGGTGGGCCGCGCCGATCCTGATTGGCATCATTGCCATCTTGCCCTCGCCAACCAGCTTCTTCGACTTCCTGTTCGGTGTGCTGGTCTTTTGGGCCACTATCGAACTGGCCGTTATGCCGGGAGAGGAGGGTGCCAATCGCTTTGGCCCCAACCCGGTCAATCCCCTCACGGACACCGCTGCGATCTAACCCTTATAGGGGCGGCGGTGACGCTTGGGTCGGTCCGAAAATCGCTTCAAAGCCATGGCGTAGGGCGGCGTCGGCCTCGTCCATGGTCACCGGTAGCCCAAGATCGACCAAGCTGGTCACGCCATGCTCGCGGATCCCGCAGGGCACAATGCCGTCAAAATGGCTGAGGTCCGGCTCTACATTCAAACTGATGCCGTGAAATGAGACCCAGCGGCGCAGTTTGACGCCGATGGCCGCGATCTTATCTTCGCGGGTTGGAATGCCCGGTGCCTTGCGATCAACCCAGACGCCCACGCGACCGGGCTTAATCTGGCCATCGACATTGAACTGTGAAAGGGCGCTGATCACCCAGGCTTCGAGCGCCGCGACGAAGGCGTGAACGTCCCGGCCGCGCTCGCGTAGGTCCAGCATCACATAGGCCACGCGCTGGCCTGGGCCGTGATAGGTATATTGCCCGCCACGTGCGCTTTCAAAGACCGGGAACCGGCCCGGTGCCAGAAGGTCGCCGCTCTTGGCCGATATTCCTGCCGTGTAGAGTGCAGGGTGCTCTAGAAGCCAAATCAATTCGCCGGCCGTGCCGTCTGCGATCTCTGCCGCGCGTGCTTCCATCGCAGCCACGGCCGCTGGGTAGTCGACCAGGCCCGGTGACACAGCCCATTGGGTCGGGGTCTGATCTGATCGCAAAAAGGTCGAATATGGCGAAACAGATGACGACAAAGGCGCTGATCTCCTGAACTTTAACTTCCGGTCAAGTATGTCGTCGCAATGTGGGGCCTAGTGAGATGCTGCGATAGCTGATTCATCGGCTGATTCGCATCGAGCGGTGTTTTAGGGGTTTAGGCGTGAGTCAGGTTAATTCGGTTAATGTTGAGATCTCGGTGGTCCTAGGCCGCTCGATCTTGCCCATGCAGCAGCTGCTGCGCATGGGACGTGGAGCCGTTATTCCGTTGGACGCCAAGGCCACCGACGAGGTTTGGATTTTGGCGAATAATCATCCTGTTGCTCGGGGTGAAATCCAAATTAGTGACGATAAGATCGCGATCAGCGTTACGCGCGCGGCGGATGTTTACGATTATTTGGCGGGTGGTGCAGGCTAACGAGGCCGCTCAATCGCATTTTACGCACAGTCTTTTTGCCTTTCGCGCAATCAGCCCTTCACAGATGCGTCGTGGTTTGGTAACCCCCGCCGCTCACTGCTATGCGGTCGTGGCGGAATTGGTAGACGCGCAGCGTTGAGGTCGCTGTGGGGCAACCCGTGGAAGTTCGAGTCTTCTCGACCGCACCAGTGAGATTAGGATAGGCCCTCGGTGTTTTCGGACCCCGGGGGTCCCTCCCACAGTCCGTCAGCCGGGGATCGTTGGTCCTCAAAGGAGGGTCCGATGACCCGAAATGCGGGCGACCTGACGGCCCTTAGCCAAGGGTCAAATCCGGCTGAGGATCTTGAAGATCTGGCCTTGGGCGACGACTACGCCCTAAACCCAGCCTATATTGACATGGTGGTTGATGCGGCCGATCGCGGGGATGCGGTCAGGCTGCGCGAGCTCATTGATGCGTTGCGTCCTGCTGACGTCGCCGACCTGATGGGGTTTCTATCGGCAGAGTACCGCTACGAGCTTTTGGCGTTCATTGCGCCAGAGGCCTTGGCTGAGATCCTGTCGGAACTCGACACCCACATTCGTGAAGATGTGCTGGAACAGGTGACCCCGGCCGCGCTTGTGCGCGCCTTGGAGGAACTGGATTCCGACGACGCCGCTGATCTGGTCGAAGACCTTGAGGACGATAAGCGCGATGAGGTGCTTGCGGCCATGTCTGAGGCCGACCGAACCAGCATCCAGACCTCGCTCGCCTATGATGAGGAGAGCGCTGGCCGTCTGATGCAGCGCGAGGTCATGGCCGCGCCGCAGTTCTGGACCGTCGGCCAAACCATCGACCACATCCGCAGCTCTGCCGATGATCTGCCAGACCTATTCTTCGACATCTATGTCGTCGACCCATCCTACAAGCCGCTCGGCGCGGTGCCAGTCAGCGTACTGCTCAAATCGAACCGGGATACGCCGCTCGAACTGATCATGGAGCCGGTGACCGAAATCACGGTCGATATGGACCAGGAAGAGGTCGCCTATATCTTCGACAAGTACCACCTGATCTCGGCACCGGTCACCGATCCGGGCGGGCGTCTTGCCGGTCAGATCACCGTCGACGATATTGTTGGCGTTATTCAGGAAGAGAGCCAGGAAGACATTCTGGCCCTCGCCGGTGTGACCGAGACAGGCCGCGACGCCACCGTGCTGGACGTGACCAAGTCGCGGTTCTGGTGGCTCCTGATCAATCTGGGTACCGCAGTGCTGGCGTCCAGCGTCATCTCCTTGTTCAGCGGGGCCATTTCGAGGCTGGTGGCCTTGGCGGTGCTGATGCCGATTGTGGCCTCTATGGGCGGCAATGCAGGCACCCAGACCCTGACAGTGGCCGTGCGGGCGCTGGCGACCAAAGAGCTCTCGTCGGTCAATATGTGGCGCACGGTATTGCGTGAGATCGCCGTTGGCCTCCTGAACGGGGGAGCCTTTGCCCTCTGTGTCGGGGCGGTGGCCACGTTCTGGTTCCATGACCCGCTGTTGGGTCTCGTCATCGGCATGGCCATGGTTATCAACCTTTTGGCGGCGTCCTTGGCGGGCATTCTCGTGCCGCTCTCCCTCGAGCGTCTCGGCTATGACCCCGCAGTATCCTCCACCGTCTTTGTGACGACCGTGACCGATGTCGTCGGATTTTTCAGCTTCTTAGGGCTTGCCGTTCTGATCCTGCTCTAGTCGGCATGGAACTTGCCGGTTCTTCAGCGGGCCGACGGGGCCTGTTTCATATTGGGTCATTGGATTCCATGGTGTCGTCCTACCAGATCTCCAGCGAGACCATCGCTCAGATCAAGCTGCTGGAGGGGTTTAGAGCCCGCGCCACGCCGCTGGGCGATGGGCGCTGGGCGGTCGGCTATGGTCATGTTGCCTCGACCAAGAGAACGTCGATTGTCACCCGTGCTCAGGCAGACCTGCTCTTGCGCTTTGATCTGAATGTGATTTCAGAAGCGCTTTCAACTTTGATCTATACGCCATTGAATTCAAACCAGATCGATGCCCTCGGTAGCTTCGTCTACAATATCGGTTTGCAGGCCTTCGAGGACTCGACGGTCCTGCGTCTAATCAATGCCGGCGATCTTCTTGAAGCCGCGACGGCGATGGAGCAGTGGTGTCACGCCACCGTTGCGGGGCAGCCGCAAAAGGTTGATGGGCTGATCCGTCGGCGGGCGATGGAAAAGGCGCTGTTCCTCAAGCCCGAGGGCGGTTGGGTCCCTGTGCCAAGCCGTCTGGTTGTGCCCTATGCGGACGCCCCGTGCCTGTCCCATGACAGCACAGTCGATGAGGCCGCGATTGAATCCGAGGACATTGCCGAGGTTGCGGTGATCGTCACTGAGGCCGATGAGCCTGCGCAGATGGCTTTCGTCACCGACCCTAAGCCTGAAACCCAATCAGACCCCGTACTCGACGCGATCTTGCCGCCAGCAGAGGCGGTTGATGAAACGGTCCTCTTTCCAGCAACGCCCTCAGTCGCCCGCCGTGCCGCGCCGTCTAGGTCTGTCGCGAGGTCTAAGCCCAAGGGTTCGGTGCCGAAGCTCGACTATGGACACTTGGTCATTTTGGGTCTGATTGCCCTCGGCGCGCTGGCGGCCATGGGCTTTGCCTTTAGCTTGGCCACGGATGCTGATGTGGCCGTGCGGCAGAATCCTCAAACACTTGCTCGGGCATGGGCTATCGGCATTACCGGCCTCTTGGCCCTGTCGGTGGCTTCGGCTCTACTGTTCCGGATGTTGAATCCAAAGGTCTGAGCGGGCAGGGCGGTGGCCTTCTGGTCGCGGCCTATGCTAGAAATTGGTCATGACCCAGACCTCAGCACCCTCGATGGATTTTGGCCTTGGCGAGACCGCCGACGCCATCCGTGACGTCACAGCGCGCTTTGCCGCCGAGAAGATCGCGCCAATTGCCGCCGATATCGATGCCAGCAACACCTTCCCCCGTGAGCTTTGGCCCCAGATGGGCGAGCTTGGCCTGCACGGCATCACCGTGTCCGAGGAGGACGGCGGTCTGGGCCTTGGCTATCTTGAGCATGTTGTGGCGATGGAGGAGATCAGCCGCGCCTCGGCCTCGGTCGGGCTGAGCTACGGGGCCCACTCCAATCTCTGCGTCAACCAGATCCGCCGGTGGGGCACGCCTGCGCAAAAGGCTCGCTATCTGCCTAAGCTGATCAGTGGGGCTCATGTCGGCGCTCTGGCCATGTCCGAGGCCGGTTCAGGCTCCGACGTCATCTCCATGCGCCTGAGGGCCGACAAGAAGGGCGACCGCTATGTCCTCAACGGCACCAAGTTCTGGATCACCAATGGCCCGCATGCCGACACGCTCGTGGTCTATGCCAAGACCGATCCTGATGCGGCCAGCAGGGGCGTCACCGCCTTTCTGATCGAGCGCGGCTTCAAGGGCTTTTCGACCTCGCCCAAGCTCAACAAGATGGGCATGCGCGGGTCTGACACCTGCGAGTTGGTGTTCGAGGACTGCGAGGTTCCCGAAGAAAACGTCATGGGCCCCGTGGGCGGCGGTGCAGGCGTTTTGATGAGCGGCTTGGACTATGAGCGTGCCGTGCTGGCCGCAGGGCCCCTGGGCATCATGCAGGCCTGTCTGGACGTGGTCCTACCCTATGTGCGCGACCGCCAGCAGTTCGGCAAACCCATCGGCAGCTTCCAACTGATGCAGGGCAAGATCGCTGACATGTATGTCGCGCTCAATTCGGCCCGCGCCTATGTCTATGCGGTCGCCAAGGCCTGCGATGCGGACCAGACCACCCGCTTTGACGCCGCCGGCGCGATCCTGCTCGCCTCCGAAAATGCCGTCAAAACCGCGCTAGAAGCCATCCAAGCCCTCGGCGGTGCAGGCTACACCAAGGACTTCCCGGTCGAACGCCTCCTACGCGACGCCAAGCTCTACGATATCGGCGCAGGCACCAACGAGATCCGCCGGTTCCTGATTGGGCGGGAATTGATGGGGGCTTGAATTTCCACCTTAGCAGTGTAGGGTAGAGTGATGAGGGACGAGCGCAAAATTGTTAGAGATGCAGACGGTCGGTTTCAATGGAAACGACCGGGCGTGAGATCGGAAGAGCACACGTCTGAACTCC
>CALFYB010000487.1 GCA_937952995.1 uncultured Caulobacteraceae bacterium | reverse complement strand
GTGCGTTTGGCCATGTCATAGTCAAACCACTGCTTGGGCGTGGTGGGGGACTCATAGACGAAGCGCACGGCGTCGGTGTCGTATTCATAGCCGCCCGACAGGCTGAGGGCGAAGGCCTCCTCGTCAAAGGCGATGGTGTGCTCGGCATTGGTGCCCGCCTCAGTGATGATCAGGCGGTTATTGGCATTTTCGCGCACCAGCCGTACGAACCAGCCCCGGTAGGCTCCGATGCCGACCACGAACTGACCGGGCGTGTGGCCGCGCCAGTCTTTCCAGTTGGCCTTGCCGGGCGCGCTTTCTGGGGCCTCGACGATCTTGAAGTCCACGGCCCCGTCGGCATTGGTGCGGATCAGGAACCGGTCGTTCCAGTGCTCGGCATCGTACTGCACGCCGGTGATGCGCGGCTGCAAGGAGACGGGCTTGGCCAGAGGCGTGGCGGCGGGGATCAGCAGGACCTCGGAGGTCTCGTGATTGCCGGTGTTGATCTGGATATATTTGCGCGACGAGGAGACGCCGCAGCTGGCGAAAAAGCCCTCGTCGGGTTCTTCATAGACCAGCACATCATCCTTGGTGCCGCCGCGTGCGGGGCGGCGGAAAATCTTGGACGGGCGGCCGTTCTCGTCCCGGAAGGTCCAGAACAGGTGCTGCGAGTCCGGCGAGAAGGTGAAGTCGCCATTGGCGCTTTGCACGGGATCTGGCAGCACCGATCCGGTGGCTAGGTCCTTGACATAGATGCGGTAGACCTCGGAGCCCTGTTCATCGACCGAATAGGCGCAGAGGCTGTGGTCGGGGCTGTGGTCGCAATCACCGACCTTGTAATAGGCCTTGCCCTTGGCGGCGGCGTCGGCATCGAGCATCACCTGCTCGCCCGTGTCAGCACCGCGTGGGCGGCGCGCAAAGATCGGCTGTTCAGCGCCCTTTTCGTAGCGCGAATAATAGTCCCACGGGCCATCAGAGGCGGGGACAGAGCTGTCATCCTCCTTGATGCGGCCCTTCATCTCCTCGAACATCTGGGCTTGCAGCGCCTCGGTCGGGGCGAGCATGGCCTTGGTATAGGCATTTTCTTCGGTCAGGTGGGCCTTGACGTCGGCCTTGATCAGGCTGGGGTCGCGCAGGACCTTCTGCCAGTTGTCGTCCTTCATCCACGCATAGTCATCGACCCGGACTCGGCCCTGCTGCTCGATGCGCACGGGGATTTTTTGCGCGATGGGGGGCGTTGGACGGGCAGCGGTCATGGATCTGGCCTTGGGCTTGGCGGCCGAAACCGCTGGGATCAGGGTGGGGAGTGTAAGGGCCAAGGCACTGGCTTTGACCATGAGATCACGCCGGTTCATGACGGAGTCCTTTGCTTGAGGGGGAGAGGGTTGGGAGAGGGGGGTGTTGATCCACTGCCCTCTCCCGCTCTTCATGATCTTAGAGGCCCGCTTTCGATCTGTGCGCTAGGTTCTGGATCCCCGCCTTCGCGGGGAAGGCGGGTGTGGTTATCCAAAACAAGGCCCCCTTCGGCCCTTCGGGCCACTTCCCCCAGAGGGGGAAGATTTACCGTCCTTAGATCTTCCCCCTATGGGGGAAGTACCGGCGCAGCCGGGGTAGGGGGCTTATCAAACCCCGTCAGGAGTTACCCATGCGTCAGCGCCACCTCGCCTCTTCGACTGTTTTTATACTGCTCAAACGGCAAGATCAGGTCTGTCTGATCAAGAGGGCGGCAACCGGGTGGCTTGACGATCACTATAGCCTGCCCGCAGGCGGGGTTGAGGCGGGCGAGACCCTTAGGGCGGCAGCGCAGCGCGAGGCGCTGGAAGAGGTCGGAGTTGAGATTGCTCTAGAGGACTTGGCCCTAGGCCACATCCTTCACTGCCGCTCTGGAACCGAGGATTGGACCGGCCATGTCTTCGTCACAGACCGCTGGCAGGGTGAACCCTTCATCGCTGAGCCGGACAAGCATAGCGATCTGGGTTGGTATAGGTTGGGGCAGTTGCCCGACCCGATGGTGCCCTATGTGCGCCATGCTCTCGCTGAATTTGCGCGGGGCGAGGCCTATAGCGAATATGGTTGGGATTAGGGGGGGCGTGGTCATGCTTGGCTTCGCTCGCAATGACGCGGTGAAGAAAACAAGGCCCCCTTCGGCCCTTCGGGCCACTTCCCCCAGAGG
>CALFYB010000486.1 GCA_937952995.1 uncultured Caulobacteraceae bacterium | reverse complement strand
AGTAATAGGCTGCGCCGAGGCCATGACCGCCGCCGCCAATGATCACCGCATCATAGGCCGCTTTAGGCTCTGGCGAGCGCCATTGGGGCTTCCACCCGGCCTGGCCATTGAGGCCTTGCTTGAAGAGCTCGAAGGCTGAAAACTTCTGCATGGACTCCGCCCGTCAACTGAAGCCGCGACCATGGTCTCTTGCCCCTTGAAGGGCCATCATGCAGGCGGCGGCGCACTTGAATAATAACGACATGGCTGTCGCATTTAATCAAGGAAACAGGCAAGGCATCGTCATGCAGCAGGATGTCGCCTTTCTTATTTCCCCGCGTCGCTTATAGAAAAGTGAATGTCTCAAGCGCTGGGCTAAGGTCCCGCGCTCAATTTCCAGCATCCAAAGGCGCGAATCCATGTCTGAGGCCAACCAACCCGCCTCCCTCGCCCAGTTGGTCGCCCGCCGAAAGGCTGGCCACAGTCTGGAAGCTGATTTCTATACCCGTCCCGACATATTCGAGACCGACATGGCGCTGATCTTCGGCCGCCACTGGATCTATGTCGGCGTCGAGCCAGACGTGCCAGAACCCGGCGACGTGTTCGTGGTCGATATCGGCAAGACCTCGGTGCTGATCGTGCGCGATGACGACATGCAGATCCGCGCCTTCCACAATGTCTGCCGTCACCGCGGCGCGCGCCTCGTCGATGGCCCGCACGAGCAGGTCGGCAATCTGGTCTGCCGCTATCACGCCTGGACCTATACGCTCGAAGGCGATCTGGTCTTTGCCGACCATATGGGCGAGGATTTCGACAAGAGCTGCCGAGGCCTGAAGCCGGTTCACCTGCGCTCGGTCGCGGGCCTGCTGTTCATTTGTCTTGCTGACGAAGCCCCAAGCGACATCGAGGACATGGCGGCCGCCATGACCCCCTATCTGATCCAACACGACATCCCCAACACCAAGATCGCCCACTCCGTTGACCTGATCGAGCATGGCAACTGGAAGGTGACGATGGAGAATAACCGCGAGTGCTATCACTGCGGGGCCAACCATCCGGAACTGACCATCCCGCTGTTCGCCTATGGCTTTGGCTTCTCGCCCAAGACCTTGGACGAGGACGAGCTAGAGCAGGCCAAGCGCTATGAGGATCTGGTTAAGGAGGCCCACAATCGCTGGGAAGCCTCAGGCCTGCCGTCGCGCGAGATCGAGCATCTGGCCGACCGGGTCACGGGTTTCCGCACCGAGCGCCTGCCCATCGACCAGTCCGGCCAGAGCCAGACCATGGACACCAAGGTCGCCTGCAAGAAGCTGCTGGGCAACATCACCGATCCTGCCTTGGGCGGCCTGTCGTTCTGGACCCAGCCCAACAGCTGGCACCATTTCATGAGCGACCATATTGTCACCTTCTCGGTGATCCCGGTCAGCCCGACTGAGACGATGCTGCGCACCCGCTGGCTGGTCCATAAGGATGCGGTCGAAGGGGTCGACTACGACAAGACCACCCTGACCGAGGTCTGGATCGCGACCAACAAGCAGGACGCCCATCTGGTCGAGGTCACTCAATCTGGGCTGGTCAGCCCCGCCTACGAGCCTGGCCCCTACTCTCCCTATACCGAAGGCTTGGTCGAGAAGTTCTGTCAGTGGTACATGGGCCGCCTATCGGCCCATCTTGAGACTGTTGCATGACCCTGACCGCCAGCGCGCCCGCGCCGCTTTGGAACCCTGACGAGGACGAGACGCTGGTCTGCTGCGCCGTGCGGGCTGAGACCCACGACGTCAAGACCTTCATCTTCCAAGCCGCCGAGCCGCGCCGCTTTGCCTATCAGCCCGGTCAGTTCATGACCTTCTCGCTGACCATCGGCGGCGAAGAGATCCACCGCTGCTACACCCTGTCCTCCAGCCCGACCCGGCCGGACCGGGTGTCGATCACGGTCAAGCGCATTGGCGACGGCCCTGTCTCCTCGTGGCTGCATGAGCACCTCGCCCCCGGCGTCTCGATAAAGGCCCTGGGGCCGATGGGCGACTTTTTCTGTTCGGCCAAGACCGGCGGCAAATATCTGTTCCTGTCGGCCGGCAGCGGCATTACCCCCCTGATGTCCATGACCCGCAGCCATCACGATCTGGCCAGCTGTGCCGACATCGCCTTTGTCCACAGCGCCCGCTCGCCCGCCGACCTGATCTTTCGCGACGAGTTGGCCCTCATGGCCAAGTCAGCGCCGGGCTTGGCCGTCACGGCGATCTGCGAGGCTGACAGCGACTCCGAAGTTTGGAGCGGCCATCGTGGCCGCATTGATCTGGCCATGCTGGAGACCATCGCCCCCGATTTTCGCGAGCGCGAGGTCTATATCTGCGGCCCTGCGCCCTACATGGCGGCGGTCAAATCCATGCTCGAAGCCAGCGGCTACGACATGGCCCGCTATCACTCCGAAAGCTTCGACTTTGCCGAACTGAGCGCCGATACGCCTGAGCCAGAGCCCGCCTCGTCCAGCCACGGCTTCAAGGTCGAGTTCAAGCTCTCGCGCCGGACCATCGAGGTCGCGCCCGACCGGTTCATCCTCGCTGCTGCGAAGGCCGAGGGCATGCGTCTGCCATCCTCCTGCACCAAGGGCATGTGCGGCACCTGCAAGTGCAAGCTGGTGTCTGGCACCGTCGACATGACCCCAGCGGGCGGTATTCGGCAACGCGAAATCGATCAGGGCATGATCCTGATCTGCTGCTCTAAACCAACCAGCGATCTGGTTCTAGAACGTTAGAGCCCTCTACCCCCAACCGCGTCATTGCGAGCGAAGCGAAGCAACCCAGGGGACTGACACGAACCGGAATCGATGATCACCTAGGTTGCTTCGGCGTTTCACGCCTCGCAATGACGCCAAAATAGGGTTCTACTCAGTTGATACCGTGCACGAGGAAACCACTAGTCCTGCGTGGCGCAGCCTGCATGGACGTCGCAGGCCAGCTTTACGAG
>CALFYB010000485.1 GCA_937952995.1 uncultured Caulobacteraceae bacterium | reverse complement strand
GGGCTATGGGCCACCAGGTCGATGTGATCTCGCCGGACCAGTTCAAGACCTTCCCGCTGCCGATGTATCCCGAAATCAAGCTGGCTATGGGGGCCTATGAACCGATTCAAGATCGGTTCAAATCCTTTGAACCTGAAGCCATTCACATTGCCACCGAAGGCCCGATCGGCCTAGCGGCGCGGCGGATCTGCCTCGAATGGAAGCTGCCCTTTACCACCAGCTACCACACCAAATTCCCTGAATATGTCTCCGCCCGCGTGCCCCTGCCGCTGGCCGCAGGCTATGCCTATATGCGCTGGTTCCACGAGCCGTCAGGACGCCTGATGGTGGCCACACCGACCTTTCGCGACGAGCTGCTAGCGCGGGGCTTTCATAATATCTCGCCCTGGACCAGGGGCGTCGATACCGACCTTTTCCGGCCCATCGGCATGGATGGCCGTGAGGGCGTTTATGGCGACCTGCCCCGTCCGATCTGGCTCAATGTCGGCCGTATCGCAGTGGAAAAGAACATCGAGACCTTCTTGGAACTGGACCTTCCCGGCACCAAGGTCATTGTCGGCGACGGCCCTCAGCGCGAAGAGCTTGAAGCCAAATATCCCGGCGCAGTCTTTCTCGGGGCCAAGTTTGGCGACGAACTGGCTGCCCATTTCGCTGATGCGGACTGTTTTGTCTTCCCGTCCCTGACAGACACCTTTGGGCTGGTGATCCTTGAGGCCATGGGCTGCGGCACCCCGGTCGCAGGCTTTCCGGCCCCTGGTCCAATTGACATCATTCCCGGCTCTGGGGCGGGCGTCATCGCCGCTGACGAGAGCCTTGAAGCCATGAAAACAGCTTGCCTTGAATGCCTAAAGCTCGACCGCACGGCTGTTCGCGCCTTTGCCCTGACCTATAGCTGGCGCGCCTCGACCGAAGAATTCATCCGTAATCTGGAACCCTATCCAGAGCCCGAAAAGGCCCGCTTCTGGCGCCGCCTTCGCCGTCTGGCCCGCCTGAGGCGCAAGGCTCAGGCACCGGAGTAGGATTTACAAAGCCCTCTCAGGCAAGACCCAACTAAAAAGAAGCCCGGCTGCTCTCGCAACCGGGCTTCTTCATTTAGAGGTGATAGTACGCCTTACGAAGCAGGACGCATCATCGCAGGCAAGGTTTTCACCGCTGCCTTATTGGCTTCGTGCTGACCTGCTGGCAGGACAATCAAGCCACGGCCTTGCAGATAGCCGCCACGACCGGTGGCAGCGTCAGACACGAACTCTTCGACAAATTCCTTCAGGCCTGGCGTGACGCCAACCATCGACTTCTTGACGTAGATATAGAGCGAGCGGGACAGGGGATAGGAACCGTCCGAGATGGTGTTCGGGGTTGGACGGACACCATTGACCGAAGCACCCTTCACCTTGTCGGTGTTCTCTTCGAGGAACGAATAGCCAAACACGCCCAAGGCACCGGGGGTCTTGGTCAAGGTGCCGACGATGGCATTGTCATTCTCGCCAGCATCAACCCAGCCGCCATCTTCGCGCAGCGGGTCAACCTTGGCCTTGAACAGCTTTTCGTTATCCGAACGGATAGCATCGGCCGTTGGGAACTGACGAGCACCCGCCTCAATCCCCAACTCAACAAAGGCATCACGTGTGCCAGAGCTCGGTGGTGGGCCATAGACCAAAATGCGATTGCCCGGCAGGCCTGCGCCAACCTCATCCCATGTCTTGTAGGGGTTCTTGACGAACTGACCGCCACGCAGGACATTGGCCGACAGACCCAAGAACAGATGCTGGGTCTTGAAAGCGTAATCGCCGCCGTCCTTGTCGACCGCGATGACGATGCCGTCAAAGCCGATCTTGATCTGGACGATGTCCTTGACGCCCTTTTGTTGGCACTGGTCAAATTCCGAACGCTTCATGGGGCGCGAGGCGTTGGCAATGTCTGGGAAGCCTTCGCCCGAACCCGAACAGAACAGCTTGATGCCGCCGCCGGTGCCCAGCGATTCGACCTTCGGAGCCTTGCGGCCGGTCTTCTTAGAGAAATTTTCCGCAACGCGGGTGGAGAAGGGGAACACGGTCGAGGAACCGGCAGCCCAGACATAATCACGGGCGGCGTGAGCACTGTTGGCTGAGGCCAACATGGCGACGGCGGCGGCCATGGCGAGATATTTTTTCATGACAAGGTCTTCCCTGGCAACGTTTTGATCGGATGATCCCCTGAAGGGGAAAGGATAGGAAATTGACCGGCACGGCAAGCGCACCGGTCAAAAATGGATTTAGAAATCGATCTGAGCGCGCAGTTGGAACTGCTTAATGTCCACATCAGACAGACGGGCCGGATTATCGATCTTGGCGTCCGTATAGTTGGCCATGAAGCGGACATAGCTCATCGGATAGTAGGTCGCGCCGAGGGTGACCGCCTTATATTGACCCGCGAGCGAGGTGCCGCCGGTCAGGACTTGGTTTGGCGTGCCGTTATAGGCGTCGGTTAGGTCGGCATAGTCATAACGTGCGCCGAGAACCCAGCCGCCCTTACCGCCAGCCGTGATCGGATCGAGGATCTTGGTACGGCCAAATTCGCCCTTAGTGGCGTCATAGGCCCGCGTCTCTCCCGTAGGAGACCAGGTCGCAAAGACATAGCCAACCTTCACATCGCCATCGCCACCCGTTTGACCGGCGATGCGGTTGAAGCTGATGTCGGAATATTCGCCTTGAACGGAGAGGTTCTTGTGAACCCAAGCCCCTTCGACCGCGACCGTTGTATCCTTATCGGCAACGCCGCCGGAGTTCAGATAGGCACCGCTGGTGCCGAAATTGGTATTGGGACGGGCTGCATAGGAGAAGGCCCCTTGGCTGCCACGATCGCGCTGACGGACCGAAGCGGCAAGGTGGACTTGATCATTGTCGGTCATGATCGGCGCGTAGCTGATGCGGCCCGTATAGACCATCTGTTCCTTGCTGTTGCAGGAGTTGGTCGCGGTCGTTGCCACGGTCTGAACATTGGCCACGCAGGCTTGGTTGAAATCGCCTGAGTTCAGGCTCGCACCTTGCGCCGCACCGGTCACGGTCCAGTTGGGGCCATTGCTCTTCACAACAACGCCGAGCAGGTAGGAATCAACGCCGAAGTCACCGTAGGGTCCGCGGTCGAGGAACTCGGTGAAGCGGGTCGAGGTCAGGTTCTCAAGGCCGGCTGCCTTGACGTTACCGAACAGGATGGAGGTGGTCTCCAGCGCCTTATATTCCAGCACAGCGTCGTCCCAAGTCGACGTACCACCGTTCACGAAGCCACCCTCGAACTTGTAGGCGAACTTGGAGTTCAGCTTGCCTTCAACGCCGATAAAGGCCTGACGGCCCCGGATAGCGCGGGTCTTAAAGTCGCTGAGTGTGCCTTCCCGGTTAACATCTTGGAACACCGCGTCCATCAAGAAGCGCCCGCGCATCTTGAAGCTGACATCGTCGTTCGAAAATTCTGGAGCGCCCTTCCACTTGACGGCCATTTCCTGCGCTTGAGCAGCAGTACCAAGACCCAGTGCGAGCACCATGCTCATCGCCGCGCCGGCAACCAATTGGCCCTTGAGCAGCTTTGTCGAATTCCGCATTTGCATTTTCCCTGTTCAGCCCAACCTGATCGCAACATTCAGATCAGGACGTACAGGGCTTACCGGGCTTGCATGACGGTTATTTGACAGTTCAACGACGTTATGGCGACGCCCGCGATCACAGCCTAATGCGCGCCATTTTTACCACGCCCAGGCCGGTCGCTCGCTTAGACCCATCGTCCACCCCAACCCTAACTACAGAAGGCGTGAGCGGATGACTTGGCTGAGCAGGTCGATCAGGGACACGGCCACGATGATGACAATGACGATGGCGGCCACGCGGCTATATTCGAAGCTATTGAGGCTATCGAAGAGCACCTGACCAATACCGCCCGCGCCAATCAGGCCCAAAACGGTCGCTGAACGCGAGCTCGATTCGAAGCGATAGAGCGCATAGGAGGTCCAAAGCGGGGCCACTTGCGGCATCACACCCCAGACAATCTCTTGTAAGGGCGCTGCGCCCGTCGCCCGAACGCCTTCGACGGGGCCGCGATCGATGGCCTCAACGGCTTCAGAGAACAGCTTGCCCAGAACGCCGCCGGTGCTGATGGCCAAGGCCATAACCCCGGCAAAGGGACCAAGGCCCACGGCCACGATGAACAGCGTACCGACCACCAGATCCGGCACAGACCGCAGCATATCCAAGAACCGGCGCATCGGCTGGCTGACCCAAGGCGGGCTAATATTCTTTGCGGCAGCAAGCCCCAAGGGAATGGCGAGAAGCACCGCGAGAAACGTGCCCCACAGCGCCATCTGGATGGTTAGCCACATCTGCGAAACATAGAGCGGCCATTGATCGAAATCGGGCCGCAGGAAGTCCTTGCCGAACTCGCGCATATTGTCGGAATTGGCAAAGATCAGCGGCAGCTTGGTCATCTCGGCGGGCGCAAAGCCAACCACCAGCACGATAGTCAGCCCGCCCCAGAGCAGGACGTCAAAGAGCCAGTCGCTCAGGCTACGCTTTGGCGGGGCTGGAATAGTGTCGACCGCACTCATTTGGGCGCACGTCCGGCCAAGGCCTTACGCTCGGCCTGAATACCGGCCAGAACCTTTTGGGCCGCAGCGATTTTGCCCGCGTCACCCTCTTCTTTGGCAACCAGATAGATCTCGGTGGCCTCCATCTCGCGCACAGGCAGAAGGTGGTTATTGTCAGCAGGCTTGAAGCCGCCAATGCTGACCTTGGACAGAAGCGCCCGCTGGCGGGCTGCCTCTGGCCCGGTGCCCTGACCATAGGACTCAAAGAACTTGCGCAGGCGTGCCTTGACCTGCGGGTCCAGATCCTTGCGCCAGACGATGGGGTCTTCTGGAAGGGGCGGCGAGCTCCAGATGATGCGGATGGCATCATTGACCGAGGGGTCACGGTCCTTTTGCAGGTTCACGGCCGTTGAATTGTTGGTCGCCACATCCAAAACGCCCCGCGCAACGGCAAAGAGGTTAGCCTGATGGTTGGCGCTGCGGACGGTCTTGAAACATTCGGTCGGCTTAATGCCGCGCGGCGCGAACAGATAGGTCATGGGGGCCAGGGTACCCGAGGTCGACTTGGCATCGCCAATGCCGAAGTTCAGGCTCTTGTCGCACTTCAGGACCTGATCGAGCGTCAGATTGCTCTTAGCCGGGACAATGATCAGCGAGCGATAGCCATCGCGGCCCGACGGGTCAAAGGTGCGCACAAACACCTCACCGCCGGAGCGACGGGTCGCCTCAAGACCTGACTGGTTCGAGAACCAACCCACATCGGTCTGCTTGAACCGCATGGCCTCGATCAGAGCCGTATAGTTGGAGCCATAGAAGGGTTTGATCTTGTAACCGGTCTGCTTTTCCATATCGGCAATGATCGGTGCCCAGAAGGATTGCAGGCTGGTGGAGCTTTCCGTGGCTAGGATCGAGAAGTTGACCGTCTTGACCGGTGCCTTGGCCTGAGCCAGCGCCATAGAGGGCACCGCCATCAACAGGGCCGCCGCTAGGGCGCTACGAAGGATGTTGAGGCACTTCATTGGGGAGCTCCTTCCCAGAACGCATCTTCAAATTCAGGGCCGTAGATCTGCACGAGAGTGGCGCGGTCAAGCCCAGCCACCGGACCATCATAGACCACTTGCCCGGCCTTGAGGGCGACAACCCGCTGGCAATAGCGCATGGCATAGTCGACCTGATGCAGGGTGACGACGACGGTCAGGCCATCCTTGCGGTTCAGATCCTGCAAAAGGTCCATGACCTTGCGCGCAGAGACCGGATCGAGCGAGGCCACCGGCTCATCGGCCAGAACGACTTCCGCGCCTTGAACCATAGCCCGAGCAATGGCCCCGCGCTGCTGCTGGCCGCCCGACAGGGTGTTGGCGCGCTGGGCGGCATAGTCGGCGACGCCGACGCGGGCCAGACTGACCATCACCAAACGCTTCTCTGACGCAGGCCAAAGCCCCAAGAGACCGCGCCAGAACCCCAGACGCCCTAGGGCTCCCAGCGCGACATTGGTGAACAGCGACAACCGCCCAACCAGATTGAACTGCTGGAACACAAAGCCGATTCGGCTGCGCACGGCGCGGACCCGGTCGCTGATCTTGCCCCCGGCCTGCACGGACTCGCCAAAGACCCGGATCGTGCCAGAACCGCCATCGATAGGCGCAAGGCCGGTGATCGAGCGCAGCAAGGTCGACTTGCCCGAACCCGAAGGCCCGATCAAGGCGACCATCTCGCCCTTGGCAACGCTGATCGAGACGCCATTCAGCGCCTTGCGAGCCCCAAAAGTCTTGGAGACCCCATCGACCGAAATGACAGCGGCGACATTAGTCATGCAGGTGACAGATTCCCAAGGCGTTGCATCCGAAAAGACTAGAGCTTCAGCCGTGACACGCTGATGACAGACGCAAAGCCCCTCACCTTCACCACAACCAAAAAATCCCAACCGCTTCCTATAGAGCCTAACCGAAAAGGATCAATGACATCCTCGGTTTATAGTGAATGAAAACCTAGAGTGAGACGGGCTTTTAACGAGGCAGAATGGCAAAATTGACGCGCTGCGGGCACGCCAGTCGCCGGTTCGGGAATTGTCACAAATTTCCGCTTTACAAGGGGGGCCAGTGACCCTACATGCCTTCGCTCCGGCGGACCCCGAAGTTCGAAAACGCTGCTAACGCCGGATTGGGTCAACTACTTGCAGGGGGCTACGTGAATTGCACACGTATCAAACACCCCTGGACCTGGTCCGCGAGCGGTCTCCGGAGCGTCCTGTCGCCCTTGTGCGGCCAGACGTTGCGGCCGTAGCGGCTCAGTGGTTCCAGGAAAATCTAAAAGCTGACGTTCTTTACGCCGTTAAAGCGAATCCGTCGCCATGGGTCATCGAGACCTTGGCCGCCAACGGGGTCGCTTCTTTCGACGTCGCGTCCATCCCAGAGATCGAGCTGGTGCGCCGCTTTGCGCCCCATGCACGTCTAGCCTTCATGCATCCGGTCAAGAGCCGGGTCGCGATTGCCTCGGCCTATTTCGATCATGGCGTGCGGATCTTCTCGCTCGATAGCCATGAAGAACTGGCCAAGATTCTCGACGCGACCGGCGGGGCCAAGGACCTGACCCTGATCGTGCGTCTGGCCGTGCCCAGCGAAGGCTCGGCCTATGCGTTGAGCGGCAAGTTTGGCGTTGAGCCCGATGCGGCCCCGGCCCTGCTGTTGGCGGCACGCCGCGCGACGCAGGACCTGATGGGCATCTCGTTCCATGTCGGCAGCCAGTGCATGCGCCCGACCGCTTACCAAGGTGCCATGAGCGCCGCCTCGCGGGCTCTGGTCCGTGCGGGCGTGTTCGCGGACATTGTTGATGTTGGCGGCGGCTTCCCATCGGTCTATCCCGGCATGGCCCCGCCAGCCTTGGAAGACTATGCCGACTCCATCCATCGCGGCTTTGCCGAGATGATGGTCCACGAGACGACCGAGCTCTGGTGCGAACCGGGCCGGGCGCTGGTGGCCGAAACCACCTCCATCCTCGCCAAGGTCGAGGCCCGCAAGGGTGACGCGCTCTATTTGAACGACGGGGCCTATGGCAACCTGTTCGATGCCGCCCACTCCAAGTGGCCCTTCCCGGTCAAGTTGGTGCGTGATGGCGTGGCCGAAAGCGGTCTCAAGGCCTTCAAGTTCTTTGGCCCGACCTGCGATTCCATCGATGTCATGCCGGGGCCCTTCTGGCTGCCGGAAGATGTCCGCGAAGGCGACTATGTCGAGATCGGCATGCTGGGGGCCTATGGCACCGCCATGGCGACCCGGTTCAATGGCTATGGCGATACCGAAACCGTCATTGTTGCCGAAGCGCCGATGGCCTCGATGTATGGCCTCGCCCGTCGCTCGATCCCGACCCCTCGCCCGGAGCATGGCGCGGTCGTCAAACTGTCGCGCGCGCGCACTAAGAAGCGTCGGCGCCGCTAAGGCATCCTACAATTGATGATCTTCTCCCCAGTCCGTCGCTCCGTCCGGGCTGGGGATTTTCATGTGACGGGCGTTGCCAGCTTGAGGGAAACCTTCAGATGAACGCCACTCCGAACCGCAAGGCAGAGCTTCTGTCCAAGACCGTCGAGCATGTGGACATCACGTCCTACGATGCCCGTCCGATCATCGATTCCATGCGCAAGATGAGCTTCAGCTCTCGCGATACGGCGCGGGCGGCGGACATTCTCGACATGGCCATGGCCGACCAGACCTGCTCGCCTTGGCTGATTCTGGCCGGTTCGACCTCGGCGGCGGGCTGCATGCATGTCTATCGCGATATGGTGAAGCTGGGCATGATCGATGTGGTGGTCGCCACCGGTGCCTCCATCGTCGATATGGACTTCTTCGAGGCCCTCGGCTTCAAGCACTATCAGGCCGATGGCCCGGTCGACGATAATGTGCTGCGCGAGAACTATATCGACCGCATCTACGACACCTATATCGACGAAGAGCAGCTTCAGAACTGCGACCACACCATCCTAGAGATCGCCAATCGCCTTGAGCCGCGCGGCTATTCCAGCCGTGAGTTCATCTGGGAGATGGGCAAGTGGCTGTCTGAGGGCAACGCCAAGAAGCCGGGCAGCCTGATCCAAACCGCCTATGAAGAGGGCGTGCCGATCTTTTGCCCCGCCTTTGTCGATTCCTCGGCAGGCTTTGGCCTCGTGAAGCACCAGAAGGAGCGTGCCGCTGCGGGCAAGCCCTATCTGATGCTGGACGCCATTGCCGATTTTCGTGAACTGACCGACATCAAGATCGCAGCAGGCACGACGGGCCTGTTCATGGTCGGCGGCGGCGTGCCCAAGAACTTTGCCCAAGACACGGTGGTCTGCGCTGAAATCCTCGGTTTCGAAGCTGAGATGCACAAGTACGCCGTCCAGATCACCGTCGCCGATGTGCGCGACGGGGCCTGCTCGTCCTCAACCCTGCAAGAGGCGGCCAGCTGGGGCAAGGTCAACACCACCTATGAGCAGATGGTCTTTGCCGAAGCCACCACCGTCGTGCCCCTGATCGCCTCCGACGCCTATCACCGGGGCACCTGGAAGGGCCGCGAAAAGCGCCGCTGGGCCAAGCTGTTTGCCTAAGGTCTCGTAACCGCCCTTGACCCTACGGGGCACTGGCGTAAGGTCCGCTCAATTCTCCGGGGTGTCCTGCTTAAAGGGCTGAGAGGCAGGTGATCCTGCGACCCGTGAACCTGATCCGGGTCATGCCGGCGGAGGGATGGGAAGTCGGCGCAGATCTGTTGCGCCTATGCCCCCCTTTTTGCTGACAAGGTTCCGGGTCCGCCCATAGGTCAGGAGCCTAAGACGTGAATAAGCAGACCCCCGTCACCACCACCATCCCGACCGGCGAACGTCCCGGTTCGCGCAAGGTCTATGCGCCCGGCCTGCTGTTCCCCGACATCCGCGTGCCGTTCCGCGAGGTCGCTGTCCATCCGTCGGCCAATGAGCCGCCGGTGACCATCTATGACCCCTCCGGTCCCTATACCGACCCCAAGGTCACCATCGACATCAATAAGGGTCTGGCCCGTCCGCGCGACGCGTGGGTGATTGCCCGCGGCGACGTCGAGGCCTGCGATCCACGCCCCGTCAAGCCTGAGGACAATGGCCATGCGCGCGGCGTCCATCTGGCCCCGCCCTTCCCGGTGGCGCAAAAGCCGCTCAAGGCCAAGGACGGCAAGGCTGTGACCCAGATGGCCTATGCCCGCGCTGGGATCATCACCGCCGAGATGGAATATGTCACCATCCGCGAGAACATGCGCCGCGAAGAGCTGGCCAAGGTCGTCCGCGACGGCGAAGATTTCGGGGCCTCTATCCCCGACTACATCACCCCAGAATTTGTCCGCGAAGAGATCGCACGCGGGCGGGCCATCATCCCGGCCAATATCAACCACGGCGAACTGGAGCCGATGATCATCGGCCGCAATTTCTTGGTCAAGATCAACGCCAATATCGGCAATTCGGCGGTGCTGTCGTCGGTGGCCGATGAGGTCGACAAGATGGTCTGGGCCATCCGTTGGGGCGGTGACACGGTCATGGACCTGTCGACGGGCCGCAACATTCACAATATCCGCGACTGGGTGATCCGCAACAGCCCCGTGCCCATCGGCACCGTGCCGATCTATCAGGCTCTGGAAAAGGTCAATGGCGTGGCCGAGGACCTGACCTGGGAAGTCTTCAAAGACACCTTGATCGAACAGGCCGAGCAGGGCGTGGACTATTTCACCATCCATGCTGGGGTGCGACTAGCCTACATCCCCCTGACTGCCAAGCGCGTCACGGGCATCGTCTCGCGCGGTGGCTCGATCATGGCCAAGTGGTGCCTGTCGCACCACAAGGAGAACTTCCTCTACACGCATTTCGAAGAGATCTGCGAGATCATGAAGGCCTATGACGTGTCCTTCTCGCTCGGCGATGGCCTGCGTCCCGGCTCGATCGCCGATGCCAATGACGCGGCCCAGTTCGGAGAGCTGGAGACGCTCGGCGAACTGACCCAGATCGCGTGGAAGCATGATGTTCAGGTGATGATCGAAGGCCCCGGCCACGTGCCGATGCACAAGATCAAGGCCAATATGGACAAGCAGCTCAAGGTTTGCGGCGAAGCGCCCTTCTATACCTTGGGCCCCCTCACGACCGACATTGCGCCGGGCTATGACCACATCACCAGCGCCATCGGAGCGGCCATGATCGGCTGGTTCGGCACGGCCATGCTTTGCTATGTCACGCCCAAGGAGCATCTGGGCCTGCCCGACCGCGAGGACGTCAAGGAAGGCGTGATCACCTACAAGATCGCTGCCCACGCTGCCGACCTGGCCAAGGGTCATCCGGGGGCTCAGGCTTGGGACGACGCCCTGTCACGGGCGCGGTTCGAGTTCCGCTGGGAGGACCAGTTCAATCTCGGCCTCGACCCTGAAACGGCGCGGGAATATCACGACGAGACCCTGCCCAAGGAGGCGCACAAGACCGCGCATTTCTGCTCCATGTGCGGGCCGAAGTTCTGCTCCATGAAGATCAGCCACGACATCCGCGCTGATGCAGCCGCCCAAAACGACGTCGCCGAGGTCGATGTCGATGCTGGGATGGAAGATATGGCTCGGAAATTCCGCGAAGGTGGCGGCGAGATTCTGGTGCCGCTGAAATAAACCCGCTATGAGATAACGACACTGGGCGCGCCATATTCTGGCGGCCCAGTGGTTTGGCTTCATTGGGTTGGTGGATTGATGAGTATTTTCGCGTCGATAGGACGAGAGGTCCACTTTCTTACGGCGGCTCTGCGGACCCTTGGTCGCGTGCGCAGTGTGGCCTCGACCTCGTCCAATCTGATCTGTGATGATTTTGAGCAGGCTGTGGACCGGTTCGGTCCGCGCCCAGCGCTTCAGTTCGAAGGCAAGGTCCTAACCTATGCCGAGCTTGATGCGCTGAGCAATCGCTTTGCCCATTGGGCACTAGATCAGGGACTGGTGCGCGGAGACTGCGTGGCCCTGCTCATGCCCAACCGCGCCGAATATGTCGCCGTTTGGATTGGCCTAAGCAAGGTCGGGGTTGAGACGGCTCTAATCAACAATAACCTGACCGGCCCGGCTCTAGCCCACTGCCTGTCGATCAGCGGCGCCCATCAGGTCATTGCCGATGCTGAAACCATCGAGGCCTTCGAAGCGATCCAAGCCGACCTCCCCCGCTCGACCAAGGCCTGGGTTCTGGAAGGGGCCAAAGCCGACCGCCATGATCTCACCCAAGCCCTAAAGAGCTGCAGCCCTCTTCGCCCCGACCGAACCTGCGTCCGCAAGGGCCTGAC